>NZ_JBNFMU010000212.1:0-120223 GCF_049942315.1 Pseudomonas wayambapalatensis | reverse complement strand
GCGCCGGAGTTTTGGGAGTGGGTAAAGTGTGTAGACAGTTTCTGGACGCACAGCGCCGAAGGCAACAGCAGGGTGGCCGACCACCTCAACGATATTCTCCTGGCTCAGGACTATCAGGACCTGACCGGGCAGGTGATCAAGCGGGTGACCGCGCTGGTCACCGAAGTCGAAAGCAATCTGCTCAAGCTCGTGTTGATGGCCAGTCAAGTCGACCGCTTTGCCGGTATCGAACATGACCACGATCAATTGCGTGCTGAAAAAGATGAAGAAAAACATCCAACTCGGGGTGAAGGTCCGCAGATTCATGCCGATAAGCGTGAAGACGTCGTGTCCGGTCAGGACGATGTCGATGATCTGCTGTCCAGCCTGGGTTTTTAGGGAGCACGTTTAATGAGCTTCGGCGCCGATGAAGAAATCCTTCAGGATTTCCTGGTAGAAGCCGGCGAAATCCTCGAGCAACTGTCCGAGCAACTGGTCGAGCTGGAAAGCCGACCTGACGATGCGGACCTGCTCAATGCGATCTTTCGCGGTTTTCACACTGTAAAAGGGGGCGCCGGCTTCCTTCAGCTCAATGAGTTGGTGGAGTGCTGCCACATTGCCGAGAACGTCTTCGACATCCTGCGCAAGGGAGAGCGCAGGGTCGATGCCGAACTGATGGATGTGGTGCTCGAAGCGCTGGATACGGTCAACAGCATGTTTGGCCAGGTTCGCGAGCGCAGCGACATCACCCCGGCCACGCCAGAGCTGCTCGCCGCGCTGTCGCGCCTGGCCGAACCGGCCAGCGCCGATGCCGCGGCACCGGTTGCCGTGGCCGCGGCCGTCGTCGAGGCACCGGCTGCCGAGGCGGACATCACCGATACCGAATTCGAACAACTGCTCGATTCCCTCGACGCGGTCAAGGCCCAGGCCGAGGCGGCCGAGCAGTCGCAGGGCGAAGCCGTTTCCGGCAGCGCTGACGAGATCACCGACGCCGAGTTCGAATCGCTGCTCGACCAGTTGCATGGCAAGGGTCAGTTCTCGCCGGAAGTCGCGGCGAGCGAGCCGGAGGCTGCAGTCGCGGCGCCGGCCGGTGACGAGATCACCGACGAAGAGTTCGAGGCGCTGCTCGACCAGTTGCATGGCAAGGGCGCTTTTGCCGCCGATGCACTGCCGAGCGTCGAAGCCACCGCCAGCACTGCCACTGCACCGGCGGCCGAACCTGTCGGCGACCATATCACCGACAACGAGTTCGAGGCCCTGCTGGACCAACTGCATGGCAAGGGCAAGTTCAGTGGCGATGCCGTTGCGGCTGAAGCGCCTGCCGTTGCCGTGGCGGCCGCACCTGCTGCCAAGGCCGAAAGCAAACCCGTCGCCCAGCCGGCGCCTGCACCCGCGCCAGCCGCCAAGCCTGCCGCCGCTGCGGCCCCGGCACGCGCTGCAGCCCCGGCTGCCGACAAGCACGGCGCCAGCGAGGCGGAAACCACGGTGCGGGTCGATACCGCGCGCCTGGATGAAATCATGAACATGGTCGGCGAGCTGGTGCTGGTGCGTAACCGCCTGGTGCGCTTGGGCCTGAACAGCGGCGACGAGGCCATGTCCAAGGCCGTGTCCAACCTGGACGTGGTCACCGCCGACTTGCAGACCGCGGTCATGAAGACCCGCATGCAGCCGATCAAGAAGGTCTTCGGCCGCTTCCCGCGCCTGGTGCGCGACCTGGCCCGCCAGCTCAAGAAAGAAATCAACCTGGAGCTGGTCGGCGAAGAGACCGACCTGGACAAGAACCTGGTCGAGGCCCTGGCCGACCCGCTGGTGCACTTGGTGCGCAACGCGGTCGACCATGGCGTCGAGACCCCCGAAGAGCGCGAGGCCTCCGGCAAGGCGCGCACCGGTCGGGTGGTCCTGTCGGCGGAGCAGGAGGGTGACCACATCCTGCTGTCGATCTCCGACGACGGCAAGGGCATGGACCCGAACGTCCTGCGCGCCAAGGCGGTCGAGAAGGGCCTGATGGACAAGGATGCAGCCGACCGCCTGAGCGAGTCGGATTGCTACAACCTGATCTTCGCTCCGGGCTTCTCGACCAAGACCGAGATTTCCGACGTGTCCGGCCGCGGTGTGGGCATGGATGTGGTGAAGACCAAGATTTCCCAGCTCAACGGCTCGATCAACATCTTCTCGGCCAAGGGCCAGGGCTCGAAGATCATCATCAAGGTGCCACTGACGCTGGCAATCATGCCGACGCTGATGGTGATGCTGGGCAACCAGGCGTTCGCGTTCCCGCTGGTCAACGTCAACGAGATCTTCCACCTCGACCTGTCGCGCACCAACGTGGTCGATGGCCAGGAAGTGGTGATCGTGCGCGACAAGGCGCTGCCGCTGTTCTACCTCAAGCGCTGGCTGGTCCAGGACCAGCAGCATGAGGAGCAGCTCGAAGGGCATGTGGTGATCCTGTCGGTCGGCACTCAGCGTATCGGCTTCGTGGTCGACCAGCTGGTGGGCCAGGAAGAGGTGGTGATCAAGCCGCTGGGCAAGATGCTGCAGGGCACCCCGGGCATGTCCGGCGCCACCATCACCGGTGACGGTCGTATCGCGCTGATCCTCGACGTCCCGAGCATGCTCAAGCGTTACGCCGCCCGGCGTATTTGATTTCGGCGGCGCGACCTGGCGGTTGCGCCGCCTAATGGAGTGTTTATGGCAGTCAAGGTCCTGGTGGTGGATGATTCCGGTTTCTTCCGCCGCCGTGTCTCGGAAATCCTCTCGGCGGACCCGACCATCCAGGTGGTCGGCACCGCGACCAACGGCAAGGAAGCGATCGACCAGGCGCTGGCGCTCAAGCCTGATGTGATCACCATGGACTACGAGATGCCGATGATGGACGGCATTACCGCCGTGCGGCACATCATGCAGCGCTGCCCGACGCCGGTCCTGATGTTCTCTTCGCTCACCCACGAAGGCGCGCGTGTCACCCTCGATGCGCTGGACGCAGGGGCGGTCGATTACCTGCCGAAGAACTTCGAGGATATTTCGCGTAACCCCGAGAAGGTCAAGCAGATGCTGTGCGAGAAGGTCCACACCATCTCGCGCAGCAATCGCCGTTTCAGCAGTTTCGCCAGTCACGCGCCAAGCCCGGTTGCCAGTGCCGCGCCCAGCACCAGCCATGCTCCGACCAGCACCCTGGGCAGCACTGCCCCGGTTCGTGCTGCGGCACCGGTGCGCGCCGCTGCCAGCCATTCGCCGACGCCCAAGCGCAAGCCCTACAAGCTGGTGGCGATCGGGACCTCCACAGGTGGCCCGGTGGCCCTGCAGCGGGTGCTGACGCAACTGCCCGCCAGCTTCCCGGCACCCATCGTGCTGATCCAGCACATGCCGGCGGCGTTCACCAAGGCCTTTGCCGAGCGCCTCGACAAGCTGTGCAAGATCAGCGTCAAGGAGGCCGAGGACGGTGATGTGCTGCGTCCAGGCCTTGCACTGCTGGCCCCGGGAGGCAAGCAGATGATGGTCGATGGCCGTGGCACGGTGAAGATCCTGCCGGGTGACGAACGCCTGAACTACAAACCCTGCGTGGACATCACCTTCGGCTCGGCGGCCAAGACCTACGGTGACAAGGTGCTTTCGGTCGTGCTGACCGGCATGGGCGCCGACGGACGCGAAGGTGCTCGCCTGCTCAAGCAGGGCGGCAGCACCGTATGGGCCCAGGACGAGGCAAGCTGCGTGATCTACGGCATGCCCATGGCCATCGTCAAGGCCAACCTGGCTGACGCCGTGTACAGCCTGGACGAGATCGGCAAGCACCTGGTAGAGGCCTGTGTCTGATGGATGTTCTTAGCGTTATCGGCCTGATCCTGGCGTTCGTCGCCATCGTCGGTGGCAACTTCCTCGAAGGCGGGCATGTCGGCGCGCTGCTCAACGGCCCGGCCGGGCTGATCGTGATCGGCGGCACCCTGGCCGCAGCGCTGCTGCAGTCGCCGCTGTCGGCGTTCAAGCGTGCGTTGCAGATCCTGCGCTGGATCTTCTTCCCGCCACGGGTCGATCTGGCCGGCGGTATTGACCGTGTCGTCAACTGGAGCCTGACCGCGCGCAAGGAAGGCCTGCTGGGGCTGGAGGGCGTCGCCGATGCCGAACCGGACCCGTACGCACGCAAAGGTTTGCAGCTGCTGGTCGATGGCGCGGAGCCTGAGTCGATCCGCAGCATTCTGGAGGTCGATTTCCTCACCCAGGAGAGCCGTGACATCCAGGCGGCGAAGGTCTTCGAGAGCATGGGCGGCTACGCGCCGACCATCGGCATCATCGGTGCGGTGATGGGCTTGATCCATGTGATGGGCAACCTGGCAGACCCGTCGCAACTGGGTAACGGCATTGCCGTGGCCTTCGTCGCCACCATCTATGGTGTGGCCAGTGCCAACCTGATCCTGCTGCCGGTGGCCAACAAGCTCAAGGCCATCGTCATGCGCCAGTCGCGTTATCGCGAGATGCTGCTCGAGGGGCTGCTGTCGATCGCCGAAGGCGAGAACCCACGCTCGATCGAGCTGAAGCTGCAAGGCTTCATGGAGTAAGCCATGCGTCGTCGTCGCCATACCGAGGAGCACGAGAACCACGAGCGCTGGCTGGTCTCGTACGCTGACTTCATCACCTTGCTGTTCGCCTTTTTCGTGGTGATGTACTCGATCTCCTCGATCAACGAGGGCAAGTACAAGGTCATTTCCCAGGCGCTGATCGGGGTGTTCAACGACCCCGAGCGCAGCCTCAAGCCGATCCCGATCGGCGATGAACGTCCGCTGACGATCAAGCCGGCAGAACCCTTGATCAAGGACAGTGACCAGGTCGATGCGGGCCTGGGGCAGACCAGCGTCGATCCGCTCAAGACCATCACCGATCAGGTGGCCGATGCCTTCGGCGACCTGATCAAGTCGAACCAGATGACCGTGCGTGGCAATGAGCTGTGGGTGGAGATCGAGCTCAACTCGGCCTTGTTGTTCGGCAGCGGCGACGCCATGCCCAGCGATATCGCCTTCGAGATCATCGAGAAGGTGGCCAGGATTCTCAAACCCTTCGCCAACCCGGTGCATGTCGAAGGCTTCACCGACAATCTGCCGATCCGTACCGCCCAGTACCCGACCAACTGGGAACTGTCCTCGGCGCGGGCCGCGAGCATCGTGCGGCTGCTGGCGATGGAAGGGGTGAACCCGGCGCGCATGGCCTCGGTGGGTTACGGCGAGTATCAGCCGGTCGCCAGCAACGATACCGCTGACGGCCGGGCGCGCAACCGCCGGGTCGTGCTGGTGATTTCGCGCAACCTCGAGGTGCGCCGCAGCCTGACTGGCTCCGGCAGTGCCAATGCCACCCCGGACGCGGCGTTGCGCCGTGCTGGCACACAAAGTGCACCAGCTACGCCAGCCACGACGGTCGGGAGCAATCCCGTCAAATCTCCGTCACCGAATCTATAAAACCGTTCCCGGCGGGACATTTCGCCCATGCTGGGAGGAAGCAACGCACGATGAGAGTCTGGGCAGTAGCCAATCAAAAAGGTGGCGTCGGCAAGACCACCACTACCATCGCCCTGGCCGGCCTGCTGGCCGAGGCGGGCAAGCGCGTGGTCGTCGTCGACCTCGACCCGCACGGCTCGATGACCAGCTATTTCGGGCACAATCCCGACGCTCTGGAGCACAGCTGCTACGACCTGTTCCTGCACAAGGGCGTGGTGCCCGAAGGGCTGCCGGGGCAATTGCTGCTGCCGACCAGCCATGAGCGCATTTCGCTGCTGCCTTCGAGCACTGCACTGGCGGTGCTGGAGCGCCAGTCGCCGGGCCAGAATGGCCTGGGCCTGGTAATCGCCAAGAGTCTGGCGCAGCTGTGGCAGGATTTCGACTTTGCCCTGATCGACAGCCCGCCCTTGCTGGGCGTACTGATGGTCAACGCCCTGGCGGCCAGCCAGCAACTGGTGATCCCGGTGCAGACCGAGTTCCTCGCGGTCAAGGGCCTGGAGCGCATGGTCGGCACCCTGGCGATGATCAACCGTTCACGCAAGCAGGCACTGCCCTTCCAGATCGTCCCGACCTTGTTCGACCGCCGCACCCAGGCCTCGCTCGGCACGCTCAAAGTGCTGCGCGACACCTACGGCGAGCAGGTCTGGCAAGGTTATATTCCGGTCGACACGCGCCTGCGCGATGCCAGCCGCAACGGTGTCACACCCTCGCAGTTCGACGGCAAGAGCCGCGGTGTGACCGCCTACCGGGCGCTGCTCAAGCACCTGCTGACGTACCGCAACGCATTGCAGGTGGCCTGATGAACCGCGCTCCGCAGATCACCAGCAAGCCGCAACTCGCCCTGCAGTCCTACCTCGACGGTCTGTTGCAGGAAGCCACTGAACCGGCCTCGGTGCCCGAGGCGCCGCTGCCGGTTGCGCAGGCAGAGGCACCTGAGCCCAGCGACGAATTCGCCGCGGCCGTGCGCGAAGAGCAGGCCCGTGATGCGCGCCGCGAACCCGCGTCGGTGGTAGCGCTCAAGCCGTTCGCCGAGCCTGTGGCCAATGTACTGCCCACGGTGTTGCCGCCGGTGCAGCCGGTGGTCAGCGTGGTCGACGACCAGGTGCTGGCCGAGGCGGCCATCCCGGTGCTGACCGAAGCACAGGCCATCGAGCCGGTCGCACCGCTGGTCGAAGTTCACCAGCCGGCGCCTGCTGCACCGGTTCCACCGGCCACCGCCGATGGTCGTCCGGCCTGGGCGGCGGAGCCTTTCGAATGCCTGCTGTTCGACGTGGCCGGGCTGACCCTGGCGGTGCCGCTGGTGTGCCTGGGCTCGATCTACAGCCTGGCCGGCCAGGAGCTCACGCCGCTGTTCGGCCAACCGGACTGGTTCCTCGGCATCCTCAGTTGCCAGGCCGGCAACCTGAAGGTGCTGGACACCGCGCGTTGGGTCATGCCAGACCGCTACCGTGACGATTTCCGTCAAGGCCTGCAGTACGTGATTTCCGTGCAGGGCTACGAGTGGGGGCTGGCGGTGCATCAGGTCAGCCGCTCGCTGCGCCTGGATCCGGCCGAGATCAAGTGGCGCAGCCAGCGTGGCCAGCGCCCGTGGCTGGCCGGTACGGTGATCGAACACATGTGTGCCTTGCTCGACGTTGCCGAGCTGGCCGAATTGATCGCCAGCGGTGCGGTCAAGCAGATGAATACCAAACACAACTGAATCGGCGCCGCAGCTGCCGCGGCGACAACGAGCACACCGCCAACGGCGGATTGAGAGGGCTAGGGGAATGAAAAAGTCGTCTGCACAGGGTTCCGAAGATCCGATCCTGCAGTGGGTCACCTTCCGTCTGGACAACGAGTCCTACGGCATCAACGTCATGCAGGTGCAGGAAGTCCTGCGCTATACCGAGATCGCTCCGGTGCCGGGTGCGCCGAGCTATGTGCTCGGTATCATCAACCTGCGCGGCAACGTGGTCACCGTGATCGACACCCGTCAGCGTTTCGGCCTGATGCCGTCCGATGTCACCGACAATACCCGTATCGTGATCATCGAGGCGGACAAGCAGGTCGTTGGCATCCTGGTCGACAGCGTGGCCGAAGTGGTCTATTTGCGCCAGTCGGAGATCGAGACGGCGCCGAATGTCGGTAACGAAGAGTCGGCCAAGTTCATCCAGGGCGTCTGCAACAAGAACGGCGAGCTGCTGATCCTGGTCGAGCTGGACAAGATGATGACCGAGGAAGAGTGGTCGGAGCTGGAGAACATCTGAGGTGATCTTCGAGGCTGCGGTAATCCTTCTGGCGCTGCTGTGGGCGCTGAGCCTGTGGTTTTTCCTCAACTACAGCAAGCGCCAGCGCGAGATGGCCAGCCAGCAGGCCCAGGGCGATGCGCTGCGTGACCAGCGCATCAAGGACCTGGCCAAACGTCTGGATGATTACCAGAACGTCACCGTGCGCATGGGCGAGGCCATTCACGAACTGCGCGCGGCGGTCTCGCCGCTGCCTGACAGGCTGCTGCAACTGGAGCAGCGCGATCCCAACAATGTCACCTTCTCCCAGGCCGCCAAGCTGGTGGGGATGGGCGCGAGCGTTTCCGAACTCACCGAAAGCTGCGGGCTGACCCAGGCGGAGGCTGAGTTGATGAGCAAGTTGCATCGTCGGGAATAACGGTAAAACAAGGCGATCAATCGATCGCCTTGTTTCATTTCACGTTCGTGCCCACGAGTTGCTGCCTCCCACCTTCGCCACACGACCCAGTGGCAGCAGTTCGTCGGTCAGTTTCTGAGCCTGCGGCAGGTCGACGAACAGGTACGAGTTGACCCGCGGGATACCGCACAAGTTGTTGATCTGGCGCAAGGTTGCCAATCCCGGCAGGCGTTGGTCGACGACTTGGGTGAGCAGGGCGGGGCCGGTGAGCTCGCTCAACTGCTGGGCGTAGCGGTAAAAGCCGAGAGGGTCTTCGGCCACGCTGGGTTTGCTGTCGTAGAAATCGGGGCGGGCCAGGTAGCGGGTGTGCATCTCTTCGCTGATCGCTTCCAGCGTCGGGTTGCCCGGATGGCTGCCGATCAAGCTGTTGTTGAAGAGGCAGTTCATGCCCATCTTTTCGTTGGACATCGCAGGGGCCAGCAACAGGCCGTCGGGGGTGGTGCGCAGCTCGACTTGATCGACGGCTGGTGCAGGCTTGCCATCGACGATCTCGCCGGGCGTGAATAGCGTATCGTCCACGTCAATGTATACGCCACCTTCGTGATAGAGCATCTGGTAGCGCAGCACATCAGCGGCCGAGGCATAGTTGCGCGCCACGCCGCCATTGCCGTCGAGGGCCGCCTGGTACTGCGCGTGGTACTTGCTCTGGCTGAAGCTGCGGAAGAACGCTTGCTCTTCCAGCGGCAGAACCTGTACGTCGGGAGCTTGTTCGTTGAGCAGGCGCAGATTTTCCTCGAAGGCCGCAGGGGACGCATTGGACAGGAACAGGCGTAGCCGATATTCGCTGTTCTGCAGGTGGCTGGCGTTGTTGGCCAGGTTGCGAATCAGGTCCTGGTCCATCACGTTGCCGCCGACCCATAGTGAAGAGAAGGTCTTGGGAATGGGCAGGCGATTCTCGGCAAGGGTCGGAAGTTGCACCGGCAAGGGAAGGTCGATACCCAGTGCGCGCAAGGTGCTGGTGCGCATGGCGTCGGTGACCTCGCGCGGACCTTCGACGGGCTCCAGGTCTTTGCTGTGGGGCAGGGCAACATGGCGGATCGGTTCAATGCTGTTCTCATCGCCTTCGATGATGAAGGCATTCTTTTCCATGTCATAGATCATGCGCACGTTGTAGCCGCCTATGCTGGCGTCCAGGTCGTCCAGCGAACCGTCGTACTTGGGAACGCGGATCACCGAGTCGGCGACGGTCTGATCGGCCCCCGGCAGTGGCGTGACCGAGCTGTGGTTGTGGAAGTAGGGGGCGGCATCCAGTTCCGGCAGGCGTGGCGGGGTGATCGGGCTCAGTGGGTAGCCGATCTGCTCGTTCAGGCGCCGAGGAGGGACGAAGCTTTCGCTCTTGACCTCGAACAAGGTCGTGCTCTTGGCCACACCCTGGGCAACCAGCGGCAGGGCATTGAACAGGCCCCAGGCAAGGTTGCTAACGCCTGCTTGCTGGTCCTGAAGATGCTTGCCGTTGATGACCTGGTCCAGGCCCAACCCTGCCTGTGCCAGCCCGCCGATGGCGATCAAAGGTGCCAGTCCGGGAACCACCAGGGTCAGGGGGGCGACCAGATTCAGGGTGGTGTTCAGATAGCCTTGCCACCTTTTCTTCGTCACCTCGCTGTCGCTGGTGATGAGGAAGTTCGCATCGTCGTAGGTACGCTGGCGTTGGCGCTTGGCCAGGGCCTGGAACAGGTCGCCCTTGATCTTGGGATTGTACTTGCCGGGTCGGTAATTGACGTAGGTCCGTGGCGGCCAGGTTCCGTCGTCGTTGAAAAAACCATGCTCCGGTGGCAGGTTGTGTCTGGCGGGGTAGGCGCCAAGCCCTTCCAGGGCAGTGTCCAGACCGCTGAAATCAATGCCCTGAGGGCCATCGGCGAGGCGGAAGTGGCGCTTGAGTGCGTTACGTTTACCAGCGTCCTTGCACTGTTCGCCGATCCAGTCCTTCATCGCCTCTTCGCTGGCGAATTCGAGCAGCGGCGAGCTGTTGCCAGGCATGTACAGCACGGTGAGGTCGCTTGCCACATCATTGATGTACAACAGGTCGGTGGAAGCATAGCCATAGATGCTCAGGGTGCTCAGGCGCAGCCTGCCGCGCGGTAGCAACTTGGCTGCGCGCCAGATCAGCCGTCTTGCCGGATCGCTTAGGCTGCCTTCGCTGACCTGCTTGTTGCAGGCGGCGATGAAGTTGAGCTTGCAGGATTGGCCATAGGTTTGCAGATGGGCGGCCCAATAGGTGTCGAGCAATGCCTTGTACTGCGTGTGGTAATCCAGGGCCTCGATATGGCTTTGCAGGGTTTCGGCGGAGATTGTCAGCAGCGTCGTGGAGTCGAAGCGCGAATCATCGGTGCGGCGGAACAGGCCATTGAAGACGCGGTACCAGTCACCGTTGTGGCCAATCGGTGGAGAAGGCAAGGTGTCGACGATGCGGATCTTGCCTGCAGGCAAGGTTCCGGCCCATGGGTGCTCGAACAGCGCGTCGAACACATTGTTGTTTGACTCACCCTGCCAATTCATCAGCACCGCTTCGATCAGACTGACGCGCTGGATCACCTGGGCCAGGGGTATGCCGGAACCTGGTTCACGGACATGCAGGGTCACGACCTCGATCTGATCGGGCGCCAGTTGCACGCCTTGGGCGCGCAGCCAGGTCTGTATGCTGCGGCCGACTTCATGGTCGGGACGCGGAAGGTTAGCCAGATGGTCGCGTACGTACTGCACGCCGGCGGGGTTGATTCGAGTCGAAAGCATGACATCACCTTTTGGGCACGGGGAGACCCAGCGTGGCGCTTTCGTGGCGACGGCAGTGGTAGATATCTGCGACCCTGCCTGTGGACGGGCATGCCATCCGCAGGTGGGCAGCGCTTTGGCGCCAACGGTCGCAGGGCGAGGGCCTCGCTGGCTTCTTCCACGGGCTGCAGCATCTGGCCAAAGGTGACGAAGCCTGGCCGACATTAGCTGAACAGTGCATCGGGCCGGAAACGGGCGTTGCCCAGCAATGGCAGCGCATTGAACAGACCAAAGGCTTGCGCCGTCACGCCAGCGGCCTTGTCCGCGAGCGTGTTGCCGTTGATTGCCTTGTCCAGCCCCAGGCCGAACTGGGCCAGCCCTCCTGCGGCCAGCAGCGGGGTGAGTGCTGGAACCACCATGGCCACGGGGGCGAGCAGGGTCATGGCGGCATTGAGGTAGCTGCTCCAGCGCGCCTTGTCGATCTGGTGATTGCTGACGATCTGGCTGTCGGCATCGGCGTATGACCTTTGCTGCTGGCGCTTGGCAAGTTCATCGAACAGCGGTTCGGTAATGGGCGGGGTGTTAGATACTGCTGGCGTCGGGAAGGGGCAGGTGCGGTCCGGGGGGGATATCGCGCTCGCCTGGGGGCGTGTCGTCGAAATTCGCCGGTAGTTTGCCGCGCAACTGCCAGGCGAAGGCGATGATCTCGGCGATGGTCAGGTACAGGGCCTCGGGGATCTGTTCGCCCAGTTCCAGCCGAGCCAGCAGGCGCACCAGTTCGGCGTTTTCGTAGATCGGCACTTCATGTTCGCGGGCCAGGGCGAGAATCGCCTCGGCCAGTTCATCCTCGCCTTTGGCGCTCAAGGTCGGTGCCTGTGCACCGTCGTAACTCAGGGCGATGGCTTTACGGGGGGCTTTGTTGTTCATGCGGTTTCGTCCACCCAGCGTTGTTCCAGTCGTGTGCGCGGGCCTTGCGGCGGGGTGCCGGGGTGACAGGCAAGGTCACCCACATCGAGGCCACGGGCGAGCAGGCGTTCGCGCAGGCTGCCGAGCTGGCTGTCGATCAGTTGTGCGGTCTGTGGACGCTCGGCCCACAGCTGGCCGCTGAGGCGGCCCTGGCTCAGTTGTGCCTGTACTTGCAGCGGGCCCAGTGGTGGCAGGTCGAAGGCCAGTTCGATGCGCCACAGCGACTGCAGCGGATCACGCTGCTCGCGCTGCGGGTCGGCCTGCTGCTGTGGGGTGTCCTCGCGTTGCAGCTTGGCCTGCAGCGGGATGAACTCCTGGCCGTGGCGCAAGGGGATCTCGGTTTGCCAGGTGGTCTGCTGGTTGCCGCTCTCGGTGGTGCCGGTCTGCTGCAGGCTGGCCAGTTGATGGCTTTGTACGCGCGAGATGGCGGCGGCGGCCAGGCGCAGCAATTGCTGCAGGTCGCCTTTTTCTTCCAGGCTCTGCAGCAGTCGCGAGGGCAGGGGGAAGGCACCAGGTTGAGGTCGGCTGCTGACCTGGTCGAGCATGCCCAGGGCACTGCGGGCCATGCCCGGCAGGACCTGAGCCAGGGCGGTGGCGGCCAGGGCCGGGTTGAAGGTCGGGTTGCTCGGAACACCTGGCAGGATCTGCGCCACCAGGCGCACCAGTTGTGCCTTGAGGTCCGGCGTGACAGCGGCGCCCAGCCCGCCGAGCAGCTTGGCTTCGAGAAACGCACCGCTGTTGTTCAGCGCCTGGGCGATGCTCTTGGCATCGCCCAGTTGCGTAGGGTCAGGCAGGCTGGCCAGCAGGCGTGCCGCCGTGGCACTCAGCTCGCTGTTGCCGGCAGGGGCACTGGCGATCTGCTGCAAGGCATTGAGCAAGGTTGGCAGCGAAGCCTGGCGGCTTTGTTGGGTCAGCAGTTGTTGGGCGATGGTCAGTTGATCCTGACGGCCACTCAGGGGCACGAAGCGCAGCGACTGGTCGCCTTGCACCAGCGCGCTGAGCAGGCTGCCGACCGCCAACGGGCGTGGGCTGTCGAGGGTCAGGGTGGCGCCGGCCTGGCTGCTGTTGAGCAGGCTCACCAATGAGCGGAACGCTGTGGCGCCCGGCAGCGCCTGGCTGGTCAGGACCTTGCCCTGCAGCAGGGTGCCGATCGGTATCTTGCCGGTGTCGAGCTGCGTGAGGGTAGCGATGTTGCTGGCGCTGGCCTGCTGCAAGACGACCGCCAGGCGGTTGCCGTCGGCTTGGCCGAGGGTGATGTGGCTGCCAGGGGGCAGCGGCTGGTTGGCGCTGGCCTGCACCTGGGCCTGGTTGCCGTTGGGCAGGCTCAGGCGCAACAGCATCATGAAGTCCTGGCCCACCTGGCGCAGGTTCAGCACTTCGGCCTGGGCAGTCTGGCCCGGGGGGATCAGGCCGGGTTGCGGTTGACTCAGGCGCAGCAGCTCGCCGGTCAGGCTGGCCTTGGCCACCTGCGCCGCGAATGCGCTTTGTGCGCCGAGACTATTGATTTCCGTCATGATTGTATACAACCTGTCGAGCCAGCCCTCTTGGCAGCGGGGTGGCACATGTAATAATGCCGGGCGCGCTGCCACTGCCAGTATAACGGCCAGGGGCGGGGCGACTTGAGACAAGGGTGTTGATCTGCGGTGTTTCATTCGCGGGCAAGCCCGCTCCCACAGGGCCTCTGTGGGGGTGGGCTTGCCCGCGAAGAAGGCGCCACCGCTCGACACGCCACGAACAGCATAAGGCGAAACCGTGACCCTCCACCTCCAAGCCGCGAACCTTGCCTGCGAGCGCGACTGGCGACTGCTCTTCGAGCACCTGGACTTCGAACTGCGCCCCGGCGACATGCTGCAGGTCAGCGGACCCAATGGCAGCGGCAAGACCAGCCTGCTGCGCCTGCTGGCCGGGTTGATGCAGCCGACTGCCGGGCAGATCCTGCTTGACGGCCGTGCGCTGGGCGACCAGCGCCATGCCCTGGCCAGCATCCTGCTGTGGATTGGGCATGCTGCCGGGATCAAGGAACTGCTGACGGCCGAAGAGAACCTTGCCTGGCTCTGTGCCCTGCATCGCCCCGCGACCCGCGAGGGCATCTGGACGGCACTCGAGGCAGTCGGCCTGCGCGGGTTCGAGGACGTGCCTTGTCACACGCTCTCGGCCGGCCAGCAGCGCCGTGTCGCCCTGGCCCGCCTGTACCTGGACTGCCCGCCGCTGTGGATCCTCGACGAACCCTTCACCGCCCTCGACAAACAAGGGGTGGCCCAGCTCGAAGCGCACCTGGCCGCGCACTGCGAGCAGGGGGGCACGGTGGTGCTGACCACCCATCACAACCTCGAGCGCAGGCCGTCGGGCTACCGCGAACTCAACCTGGGGCAGTGGGCGGCATGAGCGTATTCCTTCTGTTGCTGCGCCGCGAAGCACGCCTGTTGTTCCGTCGCCCGGCGGAGTTGGCCAACCCGCTGGTGTTCTTTGCCATCGTCGTGGCGCTGTTCCCGCTGGCGGTCGGCCCCGAGACACAATTGTTGCAAACCTTGTCGCCGGGACTGGTCTGGGTCGCGGCCTTGCTGGCGGTATTGCTGTCGCTGGACGGCCTGTTCCGCAGCGATTTCGAGGACGGTTCGCTGGAGCAATGGGTGCTGTCACCGCATCCACTGCCATTGCTGGTGCTGGCCAAGGTGCTGGCGCATTGGACCTTTTCCGGGCTGGCGCTGGTATTGTTGGCGCCACTGCTGGCGCTGATGCTGGGGCTGCCGGTCGCCTGCCTGCCGGTGCTGCTAGGCTCGCTGCTGCTCGGCACCCCGGTGCTGAGCTTGCTGGGAGCGGTGGGGGCGGCGCTGACGGTCGGGCTCAAGCGCGGTGGTTTGCTGCTGGCGTTGCTGATTCTGCCGTTGTATATCCCTGTATTGATCCTGGGCAGTGGTGCGTTGCAGGCGGCGTTGCAGAATATGCCCGCGACCGGACACCTGCTCTGGCTGGCCAGCCTGACCGCCCTGGCCGTGACATTGGCACCCTTTGCGATAGCGGCCGGCCTGAAGATCAGCGTCGGCGAATAACGAGTCCCGGGCACCGAAGCCCGGCAAAGACCCTGGATGTACCCTGATGAAAATGAGCTGGACGTGGTTCCACAAACTGGGTTCCCCAAAATGGTTCTATGCCATCAGCGGGCGCATGCTGCCGTGGCTGACCATCGCTGCCGTGCTCCTGTTGCTGGTGGGCATCGCCTGGGGCCTCGCTTTCGCGCCACAGGACTACCAGCAGGGCAACAGTTTCCGGATCATCTACATCCACGTGCCGGCGGCGATGCTGGCGCAGTCCTGCTATGTGCTGCTGGCCGTTGCCGGTGTGGTGGGGCTGGTGTGGAAGATGAAGCTGGCCGACGTCGCCCTGCAGTGCGCCGCTCCCATCGGCGCCTGGATGACCGCAGTGGCGCTGGTCACCGGGGCCATCTGGGGCAAGCCGACCTGGGGTAGCTGGTGGGTGTGGGACGCGCGCCTGACCTCGATGCTGATCCTGCTGTTCCTGTACTTCGGCATCATCGCCCTGGGCCAGGCCATCAGTAACCGCGACAGCGCCGCCAAGGCGTGCGCGGTGCTGGCCATCGTCGGCGTGGTCAACATCCCGATCATCAAGTACTCGGTGGAGTGGTGGAACACCCTGCACCAGGGCGCCACCTTCACCCTCACCGAAAAGCCGGCCATGCCTGCCGAGATGTGGCTGCCGCTGTTGCTGACGGTGCTGGGCTTCTACTGCTTCTTCGGCGCCGTGCTGCTGCTGCGCATGCGTCTTGAAGTGCTCAAGCGCGAAGCGCGTGCCAGTTGGGTGCGCGACGAAGTGCTGAACAGCCTGGGCCGGGAGACCGTGCGATGAGTTTCGCCTCTTTCAGTGATTTCCTCGCCATGGGCCATCACGGCCTGTACGTGTGGTCGGCCTATGGCATTTGCCTGACGGTACTGGCAATCAATGTCGCCCTGCCGCTGCAGGCCCGCCGCCGCTACCTGCAAGAAGAGGCGCGCCGTCTGCGCCGGGAGAACCACCAGTGAATCCGCAGCGCAAGAAACGCCTGTTGCTCATCCTCGGCCTGCTGCTCGGCGTCGCCGTGGCCCTGGGCTTTGCCTTGAGCGCCCTGCAGCAGAACATCAACCTGTTCTACACCCCTACCCAGATCGCCAATGGCGAGGCGCCGCAGGACACACGCATTCGCGCCGGCGGCATGGTCGAGAAGGGCTCGGTGCAGCGCTCGGCCGACTCGCTCGACGTACGCTTCGTGGTCACCGACTTCAACAAGTCGGTGCCGATCACCTACCGCGGTATCCTTCCGGACCTGTTCCGCGAAGGGCAGGGCATCGTTGCCCTGGGCAAGCTCAACGCCGAGGGTGTGGTGGTGGCTGACGAAGTGCTGGCCAAGCACGACGAGAAGTACATGCCGCCCGAGGTGACCAAGGCGCTCAAGGAAAGCGGCCAGGCCGCCACTGCCGGCGAGGTCAAGCCATGAACGCTGCCCTGGTGATACCCGAGCTTGGCCAGTTGGCGATGATCCTGGCGATCTGTTTTGCCGTGGTGCAGGCCAGCGTGCCGCTGCTCGGTGCCTGGCGCGGCGACCGCCTCTGGATGGGCCTGGCGCGCCCCGCGGCCTGGGGCCAGTTCGCCTTCCTCGCCTTTGCCTTCGCCTGCCTGACCCATGCCTTCATGACCGACAACTTCTCGGTCGCCTATGTCGCCCACAACTCCAACACCGCACTGCCCTGGTACTACAAGTTCAGCGCCGTGTGGGGTGCCCACGAAGGCTCACTGCTGCTCTGGGCGTTGATCCTGGGGGGCTGGACCTTCGCCGTGTCGGTGTTCTCGCGGCAGTTGCCGCAGGTGATGCTGGCGCGGGTGCTGGCGGTGATGGGCATGATCAGCACAGGTTTCCTGTCGTTCCTGATCATCACCTCCAATCCCTTCACCCGCCTGCTGCCGCAGGTGCCCACCGACGGTCGCGACCTCAATCCGCTGCTGCAGGACTTCGGCCTGATCGTCCATCCGCCGATGCTTTACATGGGCTACGTGGGCTTCTCGGTGGCCTTCGCCTTCGCCATCGCGGCGCTGCTCGGTGGCCGCCTGGATGCGGCCTGGGCACGCTGGTCGCGGCCCTGGACCATTGTCGCCTGGGCCTTCCTCGGCATCGGCATCACCCTCGGCTCCTGGTGGGCCTACTATGAGCTGGGCTGGGGCGGCTGGTGGTTCTGGGATCCGGTGGAAAATGCCTCGTTCATGCCATGGCTGGTCGGTACTGCGCTGATCCATTCGCTGGCGGTGACCGAAAAGCGCGGGGTGTTCAAGAGCTGGACCGTGCTGCTGGCCATCGCGGCATTCTCGCTGAGCCTGCTGGGTACCTTCCTGGTGCGTTCCGGGGTACTGACCTCGGTGCACGCCTTCGCCGCCGACCCGTCGCGCGGTGTGTTCATCCTGATCTTCCTGCTGTTCGTGGTCGGCGGCTCGCTGACCCTGTTCGCCCTGCGCGCTCCGGTGGTCAAGAGCCACGTGGGCTTTGGCCTGTGGTCGCGCGAGACGCTGCTGCTGGCCAACAACCTGGTGCTGGTGGTGGCCGCCTCGATGATCCTGCTGGGCACGCTCTACCCGCTGGTGCTCGACGCCCTGACCGGCGCCAAGCTGTCGGTCGGCCCACCTTACTTCGATGCGTTGTTCCTGCCGTTGATGGCGCTGCTGATGGTGGTGCTGGCAATCGGTGTACTGGTGCGCTGGAAGGATACGCCTGGCAAATGGCTGTTCGGCATGCTGACGCCGGTGCTGATCGGCAGCGCGATCCTGGCGCCGGTCGCCGGGCTGATCGTCGACGACTTCGACTGGCCGGCGCTCAGCGTCTTCGCCCTGGCCGCCTGGGTGGTGCTCGGCGGTGTGCGCGACATCCTCGACAAGACCCGTCACAAAGGCCTGCTCAAGGGCCTGCGCGGCCTGCACCGCAGCTACTGGGGCATGCACCTGGCCCACCTGGGGCTGGTGGTGTGTGCCCTGGGCGTGGTGTTGTCGAGCAACAACAGCGCCGAGCGCGACCTGCGCATGGCGCCGGGCGAAAGCGTCGAGCTGGGCGGTTACCACTTCCTGTTCGAGGGCGCCAAGCACTTCGAGGGGCCGAACTTCATTTCTGACAGGGGCACCATCCGTGTGTCGCGTGAGGGGCGTGAAGTGACGGTGTTGCACCCGGAAAAACGCCTGTACACCGTGCAGCAATCGATGATGACCGAGGCCGGTATCGATGCAGGCTTTACCCGCGACCTCTATGTCGCCCTGGGCGAGCCATTGGAGAACGGTGCCTGGGCAGTACGGGTACACATCAAGCCCTACGTGCGCTGGATCTGGCTGGGCGGCCTGCTGACCGCGCTGGGCGGTCTGCTCGCGGCGCTGGACCGGCGTTATCGGATCAAGGTCACGGCGCGGGTGCGCGAAACATTGGGCCTGTCTGGAGCGGCGGCATGAAGCGTTGGATCATGGTAGTGCCATTGGCGGTGTTCCTGCTGATGGCCGTGTTTCTGTACAAGGGGCTGTTCCTCAAGCCCGACGAACTGCCGTCGGCGATGATCGGCAAGCCCTTCCCGGCATTTTCGCTGCAGAGCGTGCAGGGCGACCGGACCCTGACCCAGGCCGACCTGCAGGGACGGCCGGCGCTGGTCAACGTCTGGGGCACCTGGTGCCCGTCGTGCAAGGTCGAGCACCCTTATCTGAACCAACTGGCCGAGCAAGGGGTGGTGATCCACGGGATCAACTACAAGGATGACAACGCCGCCGCGCTCAAATGGCTGGCCGAATTCCACAACCCTTACCAGCTCGATATCCGCGACGAGCAGGGCACCCTGGGCCTGGACCTGGGCGTGTACGGCGCGCCGGAAACCTTCCTGATCGACGCCAAGGGCATCATTCGTTACAAGCATGTCGGCGTGGTCGATGCCACGGTCTGGCGCGAGCAACTGGCGCCGCTGTACCAGGGGCTGGTCGATGAGGGGCAGCCATGAAGCGTTGGCTTGCCGCCGCCGTACTCGGCTTGAGCCTGGCCGGCATGGCCAGGGCGGCTATCGATACCTATCAGTTTCGCGACGATGCCGAGCGCGAGCGCTACCAGCAACTGACCAAGGAACTGCGCTGCCCCAAGTGCCAGAACCAGGACATTGCCGACTCCAATGCACCGATCGCCGCCGACCTGCGCCGGGAGATCTTCCGTATGCTCGGCGAAAACCAGAGCAACCAGCAGATCATCGACTTCATGGTCGATCGCTATGGCGACTTCGTACGCTACAAGCCAGCGCTGACGGCGCGTACCTGGCTGCTCTGGTTCGGCCCTGGCGTGTTGCTGGCTGGCGGCTTCGTGGTGCTGGCGGTGATCGTCCGTCGGCGCCGCAGCCCGGTGGCGCAAGGCACCTGCGAACTCTCCGTGGACGAACGCGAACGTCTCGCCAAACTGCTGGATAAAGAACAGACCCATGACTGAATTCTGGCTGAGTGCGGGCCTGCTGTTGCTCGCCGCCCTGGCTTTCCTGATGATCCCGATCCTGCGTGGCCGCCGCCAGCAGGCCGAAGAAGACCGCACCGCGCTCAACGTGGCCCTGTACCAGGAGCGGGTCGCCGAGTTGACTGCACAGCAGGAGGCCGGGGTGCTCGACGCCGGGCAACTGGCCAAGGGTCGCGATGAGGCAGCCCGTGAACTGCTGTCCGACACCGAAGGGAGCGAGGCGCCGCGTCAGGGGCATCTGGGCAAGACCCTGCCCCTGGTGGCTGCCGTGCTGGTACCGGTGATGGCGTTGGGGTTGTACCTGCATTTCGGCGCCGCCGACAAGGTCGAGCTGACCCGTGAGTTCGCCGACGCGCCGAAAACCATGCAGGAGATGACCACGCGCCTGGAGCGTGCCGTGCAGGCCCAGCCGGACTCTGCCGAGGGCCTGTATTTCCTGGGCCGCGCCTACATGGCCGACCAGCGTCCTGCCGATGCCGCCAAGGCCTTCGAACGTGCGGTCGCCCTGGCTGGTCGTGAGCCCGAGCTGCTCGGGCAGTGGGCCCAGGCGCAGTACTTCGCTGCCGACAAGCACTGGAGCCCACAACTGCAGAGCCTGACCGACGAAGCGCTCAAGGCCGACCCGAACGAGGTCACCAGCCTGGGGCTGCGCGGCATCGCTGCCTTCGAGGGCGAGCGCTATCAGGAAGCGATCGACTACTGGCAGCGCCTGCTGGCGCAACTGCCCGAAGGCGATGCCTCGCGCGCCGCCCTGCAGGGTGGGATCGACCGCGCTGCCGACAAGCTCAAGGCTGACGGCGGCAAGCCGGTGCAGACTGCGAGCCTGACCGTGCGCGTCGAGCTGGCCGCAGCGCTCAAGGACAAGGTCAAGCCGGACGACACCGTGTTCATCTTCGCCCGCGCCAGTAACGGCCCGCCGATGCCGCTGGCGGCCAAGCGAGTGACGGTGGCGCAGTTGCCGATCGAAGTGCAGTTGTCGGATGCCGACGCGATGATGCCGCAGATGAAACTGTCGGACTTCGCTGAAGTCCAACTGGTTGCGCGCGTATCGCGTGCCGGCCAGCCGACCCAGGGCGAGTGGATCGGCCAGAGCGCGCCGCTGGCTACCCGTGGCCAGCCAACCCAGCAGCTGACCATCGACCGCCCCGACCGATAAGAGATTGCCGCCATGAACCGCAGCGTACGCCTGACCTTGATCACCCTGGCCCTGGGGCTTTCCGCCTGTACGGTGCATCAGCCAGGCGAGCGCGAGTCGCTGCCACCGATCGAGACCACCCCTCCACCGCACCAGGGGCCGGTGGTCAAGCCGCTGCCGGGCGGCCAGCCCGCACCGCAGCCTGGTGCGCCGTCCGGTATTCCCAAGCCGATGCCACGCACCTCCGCGAGCTTCGCGCCGCCGCCGGGCGGTGCCAGCCATTGGGATCCGAAGCTTGGCGTCTATGTGCTGGAGAAGCAGCCCAACACCTTCTATCGTCAGCGCACTTACTACCGTTATGACAATGGCTGGAGCTGGTCGCTGAGCCCCAATGGCCCCTGGCAGGAGACCGACAGCAGCGGTGTGCCGGGTGGGTTGGGCAGGGCCTTCGCGCAGTAAGTATCCTTCACGCCTCTGTCGTGGGCGCGTCCCCGCGATAGAGGCCCTCGCAGTCTCCAACCGAACTGGCATAATCCCCCTCTGAATCGAACCGGAGGGTGGCATGAGCAAGACAGTCCTGGTACTGGTGGAAACCGTCGACGATTACCTGCCGCTGCTGGAGCAGGCCGGTTACCACCTGATTCGTGCCCCATCCGCGCAACGGCGTGCGCAAGCCATCGCCGAGCATGCCGAACAGATCGACGCTGTCCTCACCCGTGGCCCGCTGGGCCTGACCGGTGCGGAAATCCAGGCACTGCCCAAACTCGAAATCATCTGCGTGATCGGCGCAGGCTATGAGCAGGTCGACCTGGCCGCCGCCAAGGCCCGTGGCATTACCGTCACCAACGGTGCTGGCGCCAACGCAGGCCCGGTCGCCGATCACGCCATGGCCCTGTTGCTGGCGATGTTGCGCGACATTCCCCGGGCCGATGCCAGCACCCGGCGCGGTGAATGGAACCGGGTCATCAGCCCCTCGGTGAGCGGCAAGCGCCTTGGCATCATCGGCCTTGGTGCCATCGGCCAGGCCATCGCCAAGCGTGCGGCGCAGGGCTTCGACATGAGCGTCAGCTACCACAGTCGAACGCCGCGTGCCGATGTGCCCTACACCTGGTACGACAGCCCGTTGCAACTGGCCCAGGCCGTGGACATCCTGGTGATCGCCACCCCGGGTGGTGCCGGTACCTTGCACCTGGTCGATGCCCCGGTGCTCGCGGCGCTGGGGGGCGAGGGGTATCTGGTCAATATCGCCCGCGCGAGCGTGGTCGATACCCAGGCGCTCGTGCAGGCATTGCAGGCGGGCATCATCGCTGGTGCCGCATTGGACGTCTTCGATGACGAGCCTGCCGTGCCCGAGGCACTCAAGGTGTTGGGCAATACCGTGCTGACCCCGCATGTCGCCGGCCAGTCGCCGGAAGCGGCGCGCGATACCGTGACCCTGGTGCTGCGCAATCTCCAGGCATTCTTCGCTGGCGAGCCGGTGCTCACGCCAGTACTGTCGTAACCCCCAGCTTTCGATCCCGCCTGACAAGGAGTGTGTGCATGCAACTTGAGATCTTCCAGGTCGATGCTTTTTCGGCCAAACCTTTTGGCGGCAACCCGGCGGCGGTGATCCCGCTGGAGAGCTGGCTGCCGGACGATGTGCTGCAGCGCATCGCCGAAGAGAACAACCTGTCCGAGACGGCCTACTTCGTGCGCAACGGCGAAGGCTATGACCTGCGCTGGTTCACCCCGGCCGTGGAGGTCGACCTGTGCGGCCACGCCACGCTGGCTTCGGCCTGGGTGTTGTTCGAGCAACTGGGCGAACAGGCCGAAGTGCTACGTTTCAATACCCGCAGTGGCGAGTTGCGGGTCAGGCGCGGTGCTGATGGCCTGCTGGCCATGGACTTCCCGGCCAAGCAACCGGTGGAGGTGGATTTCCCCGATGGCCTGCTCAAGGCCTTGGGCCTGCCGAGCGCCCGCGCGCTGTACCGCTCGGACGACTTCGTGGTGGTAATCGACGACGCAGCCTTGATCGATCCGCTCAAGCCCGATTTCGTCGCGCTGTCGGCCTTCGATGTGCGTGGCATTGCCGTGACCGCGCCGGGCCGTGGCTTCGACTTCGTTACCCGCTGGTTCGGCCCACGCGTAGGGGTCAACGAGGATCCGGTGACCGGTTCGGCGCACACGACGCTGGCGCCTTACTGGTCCGAGCGCCTCGGCAAGCGCAGCCTCAGCTGCGAGCAGGGCGGGGTGCGCAAGGGGCAGTTGCAGTGCGAGGTGCCGGGGAATGGCCGGGTGATCATCAGCGGGCGTGGGGCACTGTATATGCGAGGGACAGTGTTCATCTGAGGCGAGGATGGCTTTGCGGGCCTCTTGTGCGGCGGTTCGCCGCTGCGACTTGCCCGCCAAGAGGTCTGTAGCTGCACCGCTATACTTTGCAGCTTCCCCACCCGTCAGGAGCCCCCCCATGTCTCACACCAAGCACGGCGCCTGCCTCTGCGGCGCCATCCGCCTGACCGCCACGGTCGACAACCTCGAAGTCAACGCTTGCCACTGCAGCATGTGCCGCACCTGGGCCGGAGGCCCGATGCTCGCGGTGCACTGCTCCCAGCCGCCCCGTTTCGAAGGTGCTGATCCCAGTGTCTACCGTTCCTCGGAATGGGCCGAGCGGGGCTTTTGCGGGCAGTGTGGCACCCACCTCTATTACCGGCTGATCGACAAGAATGAGTACGCCTTGCCGGTCGGCCTGCTCAAAGGCGATGACTGGCAGTTCACGATGCAGATCTACGTTGAACAGCGTCCGAGCTGGTATTGCTTCTCCAATGAGACCCAAGACCTCACCGGCGAGCAGGTCATGCAGCTGTTCAGCTAAGCCTGTGTCGCAACAACTCGGCGAAGCCGTGGGACTTTATGCCGGACTGCCCCTACCTGGCTGGAGACGGCAGCCATCGTGAAGGTGATCGGTGGCGTCCGGTGGTCGATGTGCCAGCACGACGTCACTCCCGGACTTGCCAAACCTTTGCATTCCTGAGAAAAGGGCGGCCTCGAAATCTGCCGCAAGGAAATGACCGTGACTCAGGAACTGCACATCACCGAGATCCAGGAAGGCGAGGGCAAGGCCGTGGTCAAAGGCGCCCTGATCACCACCCAGTACACCGGCTGGCTGGCCGACGGCAGCGAGTTCGACTCGTCCTGGTCGCGCGGCAAGCCGTTCCAGTGCGTGATCGGCACCGGCCGGGTGATCAAGGGCTGGGACCAGGGGCTGATGGGCATGCGCGTGGGCGGCAAGCGCAGGCTGCAAGTACCTGCGCACCTGGGCTATGGCGAGCGCTCCGTGGGCAGCATTCCGCCGAACTCGGACCTGACCTTCGAGATCGAGCTGCTTGAGGTGCTGACGCGGGATGATTGATGTCCAGTTGTTGCGAGGGTGACGTAATTCGGCAACATCGATGGTCCAACATGGCTGCTGCCAGGGAGGGCCAGCATGGAAGAGCCCATCAGGCGGCCGGTGCCTTGCACCGCCGCCGGCAAGGATGGTGCACAGGCAAGGATGCTCCCCGTCCTTAGCCGAACGAGCCCTGCCATGAAGTGGATGCAATACCTGCGACGCCGTCACCTGTTTCTCGGTCTCACCCTCGCTGCGGTGCTGATACCGCTGACCCTCGATGTGGTGCAAAGCCGCGACCAGCACGGTGACGGAACCCAGACACTGGTGTTCCTGCGCCATGCCGAGAAGCCCGGCGAGGGGCTGGGGCAACTGAACTGCCAGGGCCTCAACCGCGCCATCGACCTGGCCACGTTGCTGCCTGAGCGATTCGGCGCTGCCGATTACGTGTTCGCCGCCGACCCCGGCCGACATGTCGAGGAGGGCAGCGAGGATAAACGCTACAGCTACATCCGCCCGCTCATGACCATCAGCCCCAGCGCCATCCGCCTCGGGTTGCCGGTCAATATCGACTTCGGCGCCAACGACTATGACGACCTCGCCGAAGAACTGCTACGCGCCAAGTACCGCAACGCCACGGTCTACACCGCGTGGTCCCACGGCTACCTGCCAGACCTGATCAACGCCGTGGCCGGGAAGGCCCTGGGCGAGAAGCGCGTCATCACCTCGGACTGGGACGGCGACGACTTCGACACCCTCTATGTGATCACCCTGACCTGGCATGACGGTAAGGCCACGATGCTCAGTCGCAACGTACGCCAGGAGCTCGATGGCGGATCCGAAGTTTGCCCGACTTGATTCAGATGTTTTTGACTCGCTCGCGGTATCCGGGCTGACTTATTTCCAGATGACGACAAGGCACTGTCCACGGGTTTCCGGAAATCCGATTTCGGGCGTGGGGAGTGCGAGGTTGCATGGAAATCGATCGAGCTTATCGGTTTATCGGTCATCGCGGCGTGACCTTCGATGTCATCGAGTTCACTGTCAGGGCCGATAACTGCTGCTGGCTCAATACGCTGCATATTCCGACAACGGGCCGACATCAATATCGCGTGGTCGGCAAGGTGAAGGAGGTGTACGAACGGATGCAGGCCGGGCAGTTGCCCTGTGTGATGGCGGTGGCGGTTTCATTGCCGTTGACGCGCGAGCAGGGGGATGCTCTGAACTCACAGCGCTGGACAGTCGCTGCTCTGGTGTCGGCAGGGGGGGCTGCAGTCACCGGGACGTTCGCCCCGGCGTTGGTAGTTGGTGCGGCAAAGATGGGCACATTCGCTTTTGTCTCCGACCGTCTGCCAACGTTTCACGCGGGGGATGTCTTGGTATCAGTCGAGGCCAAGGTCCAGGGCGGTATTGGTCCGCAACGCAGTTCTACTTCCCTGTTACTGAAAGCTGGGGTTGAACATGTCGTTCGATGATCTGCTGCAGCCGATTTTGATCATGATCATCTGGTGGACCCTGGATCGCTGGACCGTATCACCCTGGCGCGGATGGGTAGGGCTGGCCCTTCTAGCGGGTGGCTTGGCCAGCTTTTTCTGGACCGAAATGTGGAGAGTTTTTGGTCACGAAATAATCATGTGGAAGTCAACCGCTGTATCTATCGGCATTTTTCTCATGCTGCGCAGCAACCGGCATGTCGACAAGTCGTAAGCATCACTGGGAGAGTGGGTCAGCTTGTGACAAGGCCGCCGCGCCTTCAGGATGACGATACGGCGGCCTCGAGCTGAATTTATCGCCCCAGCCGCATCGGCCAGCCCACCACCTTCTTCACCCGTGGCGTCGCATAGGTGCGCACCTTCGACGTGCTCAACCCCAGTCGCACCAGCGATTCGGCGATGGTCACCGCCGCACTCACGCCATCGACCACCGGCACGCCGGTACGCTGGCGAATCTGCTCGTCAAGCCCGGCCATGCCGCCGCAGCCCAGGCAGATCACCTCGGCCTTGTCGTCACGCACGGCGCGCTCGGCCTGTTCGACGATGGCCTCCACGGCGCGCTTCGGATCAGCTTCCAGTTCCAGCACCGCCAGGCCGCTGGCCCGTACCGAGGCGCAGCGGTCATACAGCCCTGACAGCTTCAGGCGATCCTCGATCAGCGGCACGGTGCGGTCCAGCGTGGTGACCACCGAATAGGCATGGCCCAGGTACATCGCGGTGCTGGCGGCGGCATCGGTGATGTCCACCACCGGGACATTGAGCAGCTCCTGCAAACCTTCGCGCCCATGCTCGCCATAGCCGGCCTGGATCACGGCGTCGTAGGGCTGGTCGTAGGCCAGCACCCGATCCATCACGGCGATGGCGGCCAGATAGCTCTCGAAGTTCCCCTCCACCGACTCCGCGCCGAACCAGGGCGTCAGCCCGACGATCTCGGTACCAGGCGCTGCAACGCTGCGTGCCTGTTCGGCGATGGCCTCGGTGATGGCTTCGGTGGTGTTGACGTTGGCGATCAGAATACGCATGAACGAATGTCCCTTGATCAATGGCTGCTGTGGTCGACGGCGATGGCTTCGCCGCTGACGTCGAGGTATTGGCGATTGCGCGGCGCGATGAGCAGGTAGAGTGCGGCCGCGGTCCCTGCGCCGATCAACCAGGAGAACGGCGCGACACTGTGGAAGTGCGGTACCAGTGCCAGGACGATGGCCAGCAGGGCCGATGGAATGAAGGCCGCGACCGCGCGCAGGTTGACGCCGCGGGAGTAGTGATAGGCAGCGGCCGGGTTCTCGCTGTACAGCTCCGGCACGTTGATCCGGCCTTTGCGCAGCAGCCAGTAGTCGGACATGATCACCCCGTACAGCGGGCCGAGCAGGGCGCCCAGGCCAGACAGGAAGTACACGATCACCAGCGGGCTGTTGTACAGGTTCCATGGCAGGATCAGCACCGCCACGGTGGCGCTGATCAGCCCGGCACGACGGAAGTTCAGGTGGCGTGGCGCCAGGTTGCTGAGCACGAAGGCCGGGGCGACGAAGTTGGCCATGATGTTCACCGCGACGGTGACGATCAGGAAGGCCAGGCAACCCAGCACCAGGAACAGTGTGTTGGGGATGGTGGCGACGATCTGCGTCGGGCTGTCGATTACCTGGCCGTTGATCTGGAACTGTGCGCCACACAGCACCACAGTGATCACCGCAAATACCAGGATGTTCACCGGCAGGCCCCAGAAGTTGCCGACGCGGATGGTCCGCCGGCACGGCGAGGAACGGGCGAAATCGCAGAAGTTGAGCACCAGGGTGCCGTAGATTGCCAGCCACAGCGCGCCGCCGGCAAAGATGTTGCGCCACATCTCGTAGCCGGTCAGTGGATCGGCCACCGACCAGGCGATGCGCGCATCGTTCTTGAAGAACATCCAGGCGGCCAGGCTCGCCACGGTCAGCAGGATCACCGGCCCGGCGAAACCTTCGTAGCGGCGCACCATCTCCATGCCGTAGGCGAGGATCACCAGTTGCACGATCCAGATTGCCACGAAGCACACCCAGCCCAGGCTCGACAACCCGAGAATACTGTCGTGGTCATAGGCGGCAACCTGTGGCCACACGGCGGTGAGCAGCACGCGCAGCACCACCGAGGCCAGGTAAGTCTGGATGCCGAACCACGCGATGGCGATCACCGCACGGATCAGCGCGGGAATCTGTGCGCCATGGATGCCAAAGGCGATGCGGCTCATGACCGGGAACGGCACGCCGGTCTTCTGGCCCATGTAGCCGGAGAGGTTCATGAAGAAGTACACCAGCACGGCACCGATCGCCAGGGAGACGAGAATCTGCCAGCCGCCAAGGCCCAGGGCGAACAGCCCCATGGCGAAGGAGTAGTTGGCGATGTTGTGCACATCGTTGGTCCACAGCGCGAAGATGCTGTAGCCACCCCAGCGGCGGCCCTCGATACGGGTGGGCGCCAGGTCCCGGTTGTGCAGACGTGGGCTCAGCTCGTACGGCCCGGCGGGATTTTCCAGCGTGGTGGCGGTGGGGCTGGTGCTGGCAACGGAAAGTTCAGGGGCAAGGTCGAGACTGCTACTCATTCCGGCGGCTCCTGATGCGCTAGGACTGCGATGAGGCGGGCTTGCGCACGGGCTCGCCTTCTCGTCTGTGCAGCATTGGCATCACTGGGTTCTGGGCGCTAGCGGCCTGCGGGGCAGGCGCTGCGTGTTCTTGTGTATTTATGTTTTGCTCAAGTTGTATACAAAACACAAGTTCACTCAAGCCAGTTCCATGCCAGAGAGGGCACAGTTTCAGAGTTGCTATTACTTTGACTTTCTCCTTTTGTTTTATAACGTCATGAAAATAAAGAACTATAAGTTGACCATTTGATCAGTATTTATTTTGCATTCGCTTATTAGTTGATTTTATAGTCAATTTTTATCGGCTTCCCGGTGTAACGTGTTGGGGCATGTCCGTAACCAGTGCACACAAAAATGGCACTCTAGGTGACATTCTTGTGTACAAGTCTTGGGTCAAGCCATCGGCGGCAGGCGCCGCTTGACCGGTGTCTTCTTGATGATCGCGGTGTTGGTCTCGGCGAGGGTGTTGAGCCGGTCAAGAAGGGTGTCCAGCTGTTCCATCGAGCGCACATGCAGGCGGGCGATGAAGCAGTCCTCGCCGGTAACCTTGTCGCATTCGGTGAACTCGGGAATGGCAACGATCTGCCGCTCGACTTCCTGCAATTGCCCCGGCAGCGGCCGGATTCGCACAATGGCCTGTAACTGGTAACCGAAACAGCGTGGGTCGATTTCCACGGTGTAGCCGCGCAGCACGCCGCGTTCTTCCAGGCGGCGCAGCCGCTCGCTGACGCTGGGGGCGGAGAGGCCGCTGATCTGCGCCAGGGCCTTGAGCGAGCGGCGCGAATCCTCCATCAGGGCATTGATCAGCAGTTGGTCGATATCGTCGGTCATACTTGCCTCGTGAGGTAAAAGTGCAAAACTGCCTTGATAGTAAAGGCGATTGGTGATTCTGGCCTTGTTTATCCGCTGGAGTGCCAATATCCGCGCCAGCATACTGTTGCCATCTTCGACAGGAGGCATGAGATGGACAGTTCGATTCGTCGCGGCTCACTGGAAATGGTCGCCGCCATGCTGATATCCGGCACCATCGGCTGGTTCGTGCTGGTGTCCGGGCAGCCGGTGCTGGATGTGGTGTTCTGGCGTTGTGTCCTGGGCGCTGGCACCTTGCTGCTGATCTGCGCGTTCATGGGCTTTCTCAAGCCCGGCATCCTGACCCGCACCACTTTTCTGCTGGCGGTGCTCAGCGGGGTCGCCATCGTTGGCAACTGGTTACTGCTGTTCGCCTCCTATTCACGGGCCTCGATCGCTATCGGCACCGCCGTGTACAACGTCCAGCCGTTCATGCTGGTGGGCCTGGCGGCGGTGTTTCTCGGTGAGCGGATCACCGCAGCCAAGCTGACCTGGCTGGGGCTGGCCTTTGTCGGCATGCTGGCGATCGTCAGCGCTCACGGGCAAGGGCAGGGCGGCGATGAGTACCTGCTGGGCATTGGGTTAGCATTGGGGGCGGCGTTGCTCTACGCCCTGGCGGCTTTGATCATCAAGCGCTTGAGCGGGACACCGCCGCACCTGATTGCCTTGATCCAGGTAAGCACCGGGGCACTGCTGCTGGCGCCCTGGGTCGGGTTCGGCGGTCTGCCGGCAGCGCCTGCCGCGCTGGGTAGCCTGGTGACACTGGGGGTGGTGCATACCGGGTTGATGTACGTGCTGCTGTACAGCGCCATCCAACGCCTGCCCACGGCGCTGACCGGCGCCCTGTCGTTCATCTACCCGATCGCCGCGATCCTGGTGGACTGGGTGGCGTTCGGTCATCGCTTGGCGCCGCTGCAGTGGTTGGGCGTGGCGCTGATCCTGCTGGCGGCGGCAGGGATGCAGCAGGGGTGGTGGTTCAGGTGGCGCAGGGCGGCCCCGGCCTGACAAAGCAGGTAGAATGGCGGTTTTTCGCTATGCGGCCCGCCATGACCTCCCCGATTCACACCCTGGAGCAGCACCTGCTCACCGCCCTCGACCCCGCGCCTGTCGAAACCCGTCGTTTGTTCCACGGCCGTGGCCGCTGCTGGCCGGGCCTGGAGCAGATCACCGTCGACTGGCTCGACGGGGTGCTGCTGGTCGCGCTGTTCCGCGAGCCGCCCGATGGCCAGTTGGCCGAGCTCGAGGCGATGCTGCATGCCCTCGCCGAGCGCCCGCAATGGAGCGGCCAGGCGATCCTGCTGCAGCATCGCTACCTGCCCGACAGCCCGGGCCAGTGGCTGCTCGGCGAGCCCTGCCAGCAGCGCGAGGTGATCGAGGACGGCTTGAAGTACCTGCTGGACCTGGGGGTGCGGCAGAACAACGGCCTGTTCCTGGACATGCGCTACGGCCGCCGCTGGGTGCGTGAGCAGGCGGCGGGCAAGCGGGTGCTGAACCTCTTCGCCTACACCTGCGGGTTCTCTGTGGCGGCCATTGCCGGTGGCGCGCAGCAGGTGGTGAACCTGGACATGGCCAAGTCGGCGTTGTCGCGTGGGCGTGAGAACCATCGCCTCAATGGCCACGATGCTTCATGTGTCGCTTATCTCGGGCACGAGTTGTTCAAGTCATGGGGCAAGGTGCGCAAGTACGGACCCTACGACCTGATCATCATCGACCCGCCGACCTTCCAGCGTGGCAGCTTCGTGCTCACCCAGGACTACGCCAAGATCCTGCGTCGTCTACCTGAGCTGTTGAGTGAAGGCGGGACGGTGCTGGCTTGCGTGAACGATCCAGCGATCGGCCCGGAGTTTCTCATCGACGGCATGGCGCAGCAGGCGCCGCAGCTGGTCTTTGTCGAGCGCCTGGAGAACCCGCCGGAGTTTCCCGATGCGGACCCGCAGGGCGGGTTGAAGGCGCTGGTGTTCCGCCAGCTGGGCTGAACCCGAGGGGGTCGGGTTCGGCCCGATGGCGATCAGTATTCGGACAGCGAAAACTCGGTCAGGCAGAAGGTTGGAACGCCGGCAGCTTGCAGGCGGCGCGAGCCTTCGAGTTCGGGCAGGTCGATGATCGCTGCGGCCTCGAACACCTTGGCCCCGGTACGTCGCACCAGGTTGGCGGCCGCCAGCAGGGTGCCGCCGGTAGCGATCAGGTCATCGAAGATCAGCACCGAATCGCCATCGCATAGGCTGTCGGCATGCACTTCCAGGAAGGCTTCGCCGTATTCGGTTTGATAGGGCTCCGACAGCACGTTGGCTGGCAGTTTGCCCTGCTTGCGGAACAGGATCAGTGGCTTGTTCAACTGGTGGGCGATGATCGAACCGATGAGGAAACCGCGTGCGTCCATGGCCCCGATGTGGCTGAACTCGGCTTCGACATAGCGCTCGATGAACTGGTCGGCGACATAGCGCAGTCCGCGTGGCGACTGGAACAGCGGGGTGATGTCACGAAAGATCACACCCGGCTTGGGAAAGTCCACTACCGGGCGGATCAGGGCTTTGAGGTCGAAGGTGTCGCTGTGCATCTGGGATATCCTGGATGATCAATTGGTCCAGTATACCTTGTTGGATGATGCCCAAGATCCTGTCTGGTCAGACCTTGTTCCAGGTCAGTGAGTCGATATGCAGTGAACCTGCGCTGGTGGCCTGAATTTCGATGGCCTCTACCTTGCTTTCACCTAGCCCTACCGTTACCAGCGGAGTGATCGTGCCAGCGCCAAAGGTTTGCTTATCGCCGCCCAATTCAGTAGTGACATTGAACACGTTCTCGGGGTTATCAAGGTGATACACCCAGGCAACATCCTTGACCGGCTCACCGAAAACGATACGAACGCAACTACCTTGTCCAACAACAAGCACCTGATTGCCTAAGCCTGTGCTGATTGCTTTTGAGAACCCCGATGAATACTTGCTGTCACCCTGCTCGATAAGCTCGAAATGATGCTTTGAGTACTTGCTGCTTTTGTACTGATTTTTCAGCTTAAAGGTTTCGAGACTGGCACTTTCAAAATTGTCGCTCGATTTTGGCGTGGTCATGATCTGCTCCCTGATCGCATTGAGGAGCAATAAGTATGTGTTTCCATCAAGCGGGCTTCAACTGACAAAAATATCAGTTGAAGCCCGCTTGGCTTTGTGCTCCAGGGGCTGAAGTCAATGAGCTCAAGCTTCCATCGCACCACCGGCCAGCGCGCAGAGCTGGATCGGGTCGAGGATGTGCACTTCCTTGCCTTCGGCCTTGAGCAGGCCGTTCTGCTGGAAGCGGGTGAACACGCGCGACACGGTTTCCACCGCCAGGCCCAGATAGTTGCCGATTTCGTTGCGCGACATGCTCAGGCGGAACTGGTTGGCCGAGTAGCCACGAGCGCGGAAGCGTGCCGAGAGGTTGACCAGAAAGGTGGCGATGCGTTCGTCGGCGGTCTTTTTCGACAACAGCAGCATCATCTGCTGGTCGTCACGGATCTCGCGGCTCATCACCCGCATCAGTTGGCGGCGCAGTTGTGGCAGTTGCACGGAGAGCTCGTCGAGGCGTTCGAAGGGGATTTCGCAGACCGAGGTGGTTTCCTGGGCCTGGGCCGATACCGGATAGGCTTCGGTGTCCATGCCCGAAAGCCCGACCAGTTCGCTGGGCAGGTGGAAGCCGGTGATCTGTTCTTCGCCCGCATCGCTGAGGCTGAAGGTCTTGAGGGCGCCGGAGCGTACAGCGTAGACCGAGCCGAAATTGTCACCCTGGCGGAACAGGAACTCGCCCTTCTTAAGTGGGCGGCCGCGTTTGACGATTTCATCCAGTGCGTCCATGTCTTCAAGATTGAGCGACAGGGGCAGGCACAGGGGGGCCAGGCTGCAATCCTTGCAATGGGCCTGGCTGTGGGGGCGCAGTTTGACTGGCTCGGACATTTCTTTCGATCCTTGTGATAAAGCACACATAAGCTGTAAGGGTAACCTACAGCTGGATTAGAGGCCAGCCTGCACTTTTTTGGTGCGGCTCGGCGGCGATCTGCGCAGGTGGGCGCGGATGCCTTCGACCATCCATGGTGTGCCTGACAAAGGCGAGCTGTCCATGCGGTGTAACGTCCCGGCAAATCGACTAGATGACCCGGGAAAATCGCTGGCGATTCTGCAGTGCCAGGTAGGCATCGAACACCATGCATACCGAGCGCACCAGCAGGCGGCCGGCCGGCAAGACCTTGATGCCTCGCGTGTCCAGCGTAATCAGGCCATCTCGCTGCATGGCCTGCAGTTGCGGCCAGACCTCATGGAAATATCCGCGAAAGTCCAGGGTGAATGCCTGCTCGATCTGCTCGAAATCCAGTTCGAAGTGGCAAATCAACTGCTGGATCACGGCCCTGCGCACACGATCATCCTGGTTGCACAACAGGCCGCGCTGGGTCGCCAGTTGGGCGCTGGAGAGGGCGTCCTGGTAGGTGTTCAGGTCGCTGCTGTTCTGGCAGTAGAGGTCACCGATCTGACTGATGGCCGAAACGCCCAGCCCCACCAGGTCGCAATGACCGTGGGTGGTGTAGCCCTGGAAGTTGCGCTGCAGGGTGCCTTCTTCCTGGGCGATGGCCAGTTCATCGTCGGGCAGGGCGAAGTGGTCCATGCCGATATAGCGATAGCCGGCGGCGGTGAGTTGCTCGATGGTGTTGTGCAGCATCTCCAGCTTGACGGCCGGGGCCGGCAGCTCGGTGGCGTCGATGCGTCGCTGGGGCATGAAGCGTTCGGGCAGGTGCGCGTAGTTGAACACCGACAGGCGGTCTGGCTGCAGGCGAATCACCTCCTCGACGGTGCGTGCGAAACCTTCCGGGGTCTGGCGCGGCAGGCCGTAGATCAGGTCGAGGTTCACCGAGCGGAATTGCAGGGTGCGTGCAGCTTCGACCAGGGTGCGAGTCTGTTCCAGGCTCTGCAGGCGGTTGATCGCTCGTTGCACGGCCGGGTCGAGGTCCTGCACGCCGAGGCTGACGCGGTTGAAGCCCAGCTCGCGCAGCAGCCCCATGGTCGACCAGTCGGCCTCGCGCGGGTCGAGTTCGATCCCGTAGTCGCCGGAGTCATCGTCCAGCAGGTTGAAGTGCTGGCGCAGGCTGGTCATCAGTTGGCGCAGTTCCACATGGCTGAGGAAGGTGGGGGTGCCGCCGCCGAAATGCAGTTGTTCGACGCGTTGCTTGGGGTCGAGGTGGCAGGCGACCAGCTGGATTTCCTGCTCCAGGCGTTGCAGGTAGGGGGCGGCGCGGGCGCGGTCCTTGGTGATGACCTTGTTGCAGGCGCAGTAGTAGCAGATGTTGGCGCAGAACGGCACGTGCACGTACAACGACAGCGGGCGCACCGCACGGCGGCTCTCGCGCAGGGCGTGCAGCAGGTCGAACGAGCCCACTTCGCCATGCAGTTGCACAGCGGTCGGATAGGAGGTGTAGCGTGGTCCGGCCAGATCGTAGCGACGGATCAGGTCGGCGTCCCAACGTAGGTCGTCGAGCATGTGGGCAGTCCCCGGATAGAGCAGCAGTGCCCGGAGTCTAGGGAAGGGCGCGGGGTACCGTGTTGACTTGTATCAAGCTGTCGCGGTCAATGCCCCATCAGCCAATGCTGGTGTGGCCCCGGCAAGGTCCACAGGCCGAACAGCATCACCATCACCCCGCCCGTCATGCGCACGCTGCGTCGGCGCAGCAGGGTGCTGACGCGTTCGGCAGCCAGGCCTGTGGCCAGCAACACCGGCCAGGTGCCGACACCAAATGCCAGCATCAACGCCGCACTGTGTGCCGCATTGCCCTGGCTCGCTGCCCACAGCAGTGTGCTGTAGACCAGCCCGCAGGGCAGCCAGCCCCACAAGGCACCCAGCAGCAGGGCCCTGGGCAGGCTCGAGACCGGGAGCAGGCGCGACGCCACCGGCTGGATGTGCCGCCACAGGCCCCTGCCCAAGGCCTCGATACGGGTCAGCCCGCTCCACCAGCCAGCCAGGTACAGACCCATGGCGATCAATAGCAGGGCCGCCGCCACACGCAGCACCTGCGCCACCGGGCTGCTGGCCAGGGCCCAGCCGGCCAGGCCCAGCAGCAGGCCGGCGGCCGCGTAGCTGAGCACGCGGCCGAGGTTGTAGGCGATCAGCAGGCGCAGGCGGCGGGCGCGTTGTTCGGGCGGGATGGCCAGGGTCAGGGCACCCATCAGGCCGCCGCACATGCCCAGGCAGTGGCCGCCGCCGAGCAGGCCGAGCACCAGGGCAGAACCGAGCAAGGGGAGCAGGTCAGGCACGCGGGGCGGGATCCTTGTCGTCGGGTTGCTCGGGTGTGGTCGCTTCGGGTTTCACCGCGGCCTGGTGGCGCGGATCCTGGTCGTCGAACAGGATGCTGTGGGCAGGGCCTTCGAGGTCGTCGTACTGGCCGCTGTCCACGGCCCAGAAGAAGATGTATACCGCCACGCCGACGAGCAGCAGGGCCGCGGGGATCATCACGTAGAGGGCGGGCATTGGGGTGTCCTCTTCAGACTGCAAAAGCCATGTCATGCACGATCGAACTCCTGCTCAGGCCATGACCGGACTGGGGGCAGCATTGGCCGCCTGCACTGTCGGCATACGCGTCAGGCGCAGGGCATTGAGCACCACGATCAGCGAGCTCACCGACATGCCGATCGCCGCCCACACCGGGGTGATCCAGCCCAGCGCGGCGAAGGGCAGCATGAGCCCATTGTACAGCGTTGCCCATAGCAGGTTCTCGAGGATGTTGCGCCGGGTCCGGCGCGCGAGTTCGAAGGCTTGCGCCAGGGCCTGCAGGCGGTTGGACAGCAGCACCGCGTCAGCGCAGGTCTTGGCCAGGTCGGTGGCCGAGCCCATGGCGATGCTGATGTCGGCCGCCGCCAGTACCGGGACGTCGTTGACGCCATCGCCGAGCATCAGCACCTTGCGTCCTTGCGCCTGCAGAGCCTTGACCCGCGCCAGCTTGTCGTCCGGGCGCAGGCCGCCGATGGCCTGGTCGATGCCCAGTTGCGCGGCGACTTCTGCGACCATCGGTGAACTGTCGCCCGACAGCAGCAAGGTCTGCCACCCGCGCGCCCTGCACACGGCCAGCAACTCGCTGGCATCGTCACGCAGGCGATCGTCAAGGCTGAACCAGGCCAGCGGGCCCATCCGGTCACCCAGCAGCAGCCACTGCCCGCGTGGCTCGGGTACGGCCGGCACTTCGGCGCCGCTCAGGGCGCAGACGAAGGCGGCCTGCCCGATGCGCAGGCGCTGCTGCCCGACCTGACCTTCAAGGCCCAGGCCAGGTACAGCCTGGACATCGTCGGCAGGTTCGGCACTGCGCCCGAAAGCACGCGCGATCGGGTGTTCCGAGCGGTTCTCCAGGGCGGCGGCCAGGGCCAGGCAGCGTTCGGGTGCAAGGCTGCCCAGCGGGCGGATACTGCGCAGGGCCAGGCGTCCTTCGGTCAGGGTGCCGGTCTTGTCGAACACCACGGTGTCGATCTGGTTCAACCCTTCGAGCACATGGCCGCGGGTCACCAGCAGGCCCAGTTTGTGCAGGGTGCCGGTGGCCGTGGTCAGTGCCGTCGGAGTGGCGAGCGAGAGTGCGCAGGGGCAGGTCGCGACCAGCATCGCCAGGACGATCCAGAATGCGCGCTCGGCATCCAGGTGCCACCACCACAGACCGATGGTCAGCGCGGCAGCCAGGCTGAACAGCAGGAACCACTGCGAGGCGCGGTCGGCGATCTGTGCCAGGCGTGGCTTTTCCGATTGCGCGCGCTCGAGCAGGCGCACGATGGCCGACAGGCGCGAATCCTGGCCGAGGGCGTCGACCTCTACGGTCAAGGCGCTCTCGACGTTGAGCGTGCCGCCGGTGACCCGGTCGCCAGCCCGTCGGGCCTGGGGCAGGTATTCACCGGTGAGCAGCGATTCGTCGATGCTCGAGCGGCCTTCGAGGATGCGGCCGTCAGCGGGAATCACGGTGCCCGGCAGGACCTGCACGCGATCGCCGCAGGCCAGCTCTGCCAGCAGGATACGTTCCGCACGGCCCTGCGCGTCGAGGCGCAGGCACGAGGCCGGTAGCAGGTTGACCAGTTGCGCAGTGGCCGCTGCCGTGCGCTCGCGGGCGCGCCGCTCCAGGTAGCGGCCGGTGAGCAGGAACAGGGCGAACATGCCCACGGTGTCGAAGTACAGCTCGCCGCTGCCGGTGATCGCGGTCCAGATCCCGGCGCCGTAGGCCAGGCCGATGGCCAGCGATACCGAGACGTCCATCGTCAGGTGGCGGATACGCAGGTCACGAGCAGCGCCTTTGAAGAACGGTGCACAGCTGTAGAACACGATCGGCGTGGTCAGGAACAGCGCGACCCAGCGCAGGATGGTGTGCAGTTCGGGCGACAGGTCGATGTTGAATTCCGGCCAGGTGGCCATGGTCGCCATCATCGCCTGGAACCACAACAGGCCAGCCACGCCGAGCCGGCGCAGCGCCGTGCGGTTTTCCCGGGCCAGTTGTTCGGCGGCCTGGTCGGGTTGATAGGGGTGGGCGGCGTAGCCGATGCCGCGCAGTTCGGCGATCAGCCGCGAGAGCGGCAGTTGCCCGTCGTTCCAACTGACGTGCAGACGGTGATTGGACAGGTTCAGGCGCGCCTCGCCAACGCCTTCGAGATTGCGCAGATGCTTCTCGATCAGCCAGCCGCAGGCGGCGCAACTGATGCCTTCGATCATCAAGGTGGTTTCGGCCAGGGTGCCCTGGTGCTGCACGAAGTTCTGCTGGACGTCGGCGCGGTCGTACAACGCCAGTTCGTCCTGCAATTGCCGTGGCAGTGCCTCGGGATTGGCGCTGGTCTCGCTGCGGTGCTGGTAGTAGTGCTCGAGCCCACCTGCGACGATGGCCTCGGCCACCGCCTGGCAGCCAGGGCAGCAGAACTGCCGGGGCTGGCCAAGCACCACGGCGCTGAAGCGGTTGCCGGCGGGGACGGGCAGGGCGCAGTGGTAGCAGGGGGTGGGTTGGGTCATTGGTGTCATACCTGACCTTGGGCAGCAGTGCAAAACCTGTGGGAGCGGGCTTGCCCCGCGATAGCGTCAGCCCAGGCAATGCTGTTGTCCGGGCGACCGCCATCGCGGGGCAAGCCCGCTCCCACGGGGTCGGAACTGATATGGCGTTTCATTCTTGGTGCTCGGCGCCCTGCAGGGCTTCATCGCCCAACTCCAGGGGCACGCCGTGCTCGACCTTCTCTTCCTCGAACAACCGCCACACTTGGCCCTTCTCGTTGCCGAGCAGCTCGACGAAGCGCCGGCCCTCGACCTTGTCTTCGAGCTGACCGACATAGCGCCCGGCCTCGGCACGGGCGAGCTGGACCTTGCAGTCCTTGTCCGGCTGGGTCGGCGAGATCAGGTTCAGCTCCAGGGTCTGCGGATCGCTGTTGCCGGTCAGGCGCAATGCCACCTCGCCGGTCAGCTCGTCCAGGTGCACGCTGGCCTTGAGATTCAGCGTCTGGGCCAGCAGTTCGCGGTCCAGCGAGCGGTTGATGCCTTTGCCAGCCTCGTAGTAGTTGTCGTTGACCAGGTTGTCCGGGTTGCGCACGGCGATGCTCACCATGGTCAGGCTCAGGCACACCGAGGTGGTGAGGATGCCGATGATGATCCAGGGCCAGAGGTGCTTGTACCAGGGGCTGTTGGCGGTGGCGGCAGTCATTGTCGAACGTCTCTCTCAGCGGATCTGTGGGCCGATGAAGCGGCTCTTGGCTTCAACCTGTGTGCCGTTGTCGTCGGCATCCTTGAGGATGAAGGTGATGTCGTTGGTGCTCGAGGGCAATTTCTCGGGTGCGACCGACAGCTGTACCGGCAGGCTGACGATATCGCCGGCGGCCACGCGGATCTCGCGTTGCCCGGACAGTTGCAGGCCAGGCAGGCCGGCGGCGTCGAGCACGTAGACGTGGTCGCGCTGGTCCTTGTTCATCACCTTGAGGCTGTAGACGTTCTCGATCCAGCCCTGGGCGTTCTCGCGGTACAGCACGCGGTCCTTGCTGACGTCGAAGCCCACCAGCGAACGGGTGGCGAAGGCAGTGGCCAGGGCGCCGATCATCACCAGCAGCACCAGGGCGTAGCCAATCAGGCGCGGGCGCAGCATGTGGGTCTTCTGCCCGGAAAGGTTGTGTTCGGTGGTGTAGCTGATCAGCCCGCGCGGGTAGTCCATCTTGTCCATGATGCCGTCGCAGGCGTCGATGCACGCGGCGCAGCCGATACATTCGATCTGCAGGCCGTCGCGGATGTCGATGCCGGTGGGGCAGACCTGCACACACATCGTGCAGTCGATGCAGTCGCCCAGGCCCTGGGCCTTGTAGTCGACGCCTTTCTTGCGCGGACCACGGGCTTCGCCGCGGCGTGGGTCGTAGGAGACGATCAGCGTGTCCTTGTCGAACATCACGCTCTGGAAGCGTGCATAGGGGCACATGTACACGCACACCTGTTCGCGCAGCCAGCCGGCGTTGCCATAGGTGGCGAGGGTGAAGAAGCCGACCCAGAAATAGGCCCAGCCATCGGCCTGGCCGGTGAAGAACTCGATGACCAGTTCGCGGATCGGCGAGAAGTAGCCCACGAAGGTCAGGCCGGTGACGAAGCCGATCAGCAGCCACAGGCTGTGCTTGGCCAGCTTGCGCAGGAACTTGTTGCCGCTCATGGGGGCCTTGTCCAGCTTCATGCGCTGGTTGCGGTCGCCCTCGGTGACTTTTTCGCACCACATGAAGATCCAGGTCCACACGCTCTGCGGGCAGGTATAGCCGCACCAGACGCGGCCGGCATACACGGTGATGAAGAACAGCCCGAAAGCGGCGACGATGAGGATGCCCGACAGCAGGATGAAGTCCTGCGGCCAGATGGTGGCGCCAAAGATGTAGAACTTGCGTTCGGGCAGATTCCACCAGACGGCCTGGTGCCCGCCCCAGTTCAGCCACACGGTGCCGAAGTAGAGCAGGAATAGCAGGGCACCACCGACCATGCGCAACCTGCGGAACACGCCGGTGAAGGCGCGGGTGTAGATTTTCTCTCGAGAGGCGTAGAGGTCGACGGAATCCTTTCCTTTGTTGGCAGGCGGGGTGACGTCATGTACCGGAATCTGCTTGCTCATCATCAAGTCCCACGGCAGTGGAGAAATGCCAGGGCCAGTGCATGCCGGCCGTGGTCGCGCGCCTGTGTTGGCGCTCTGCGGCCCATGATACGCCTGTGATGGCAGGGTAGGGCTTGGCTGCGACGTTTAGTCGCGTTGGGTGGTCGTTTGAATCGTGTTATGGCGAGTGTCAATTGATCCAGGTCAGTCAGTGGTGCATTTGCCGGCCTCATCGCGGGCAAGCCCGCTCCTACAAGTACCGCACCCGCCTTGTGGGAGCGGGCTTGTCCCGCGATGAGGCCAGCCCAGGCTTACTCAGCCGGTTGAGCCGGCTCCGCCTGCTGCGACAGGCTGTACACATAAGCCGCCAGCAGGTGCACCTTGTCGTTGCCCTGGATTTCAGCCTGCGCTGGCATCTGCCCCTGACGGCCGTAACGAATGGTCTGCTGCAATTGGGCGAAGCTCGAGCCGTAGATGAACGCCTGCGGGTGAGTCAGGTTGGGTGCGCCCATGGCGGGGGTGCCCTTGCCTTCAGGGCCGTGGCAGGCCACGCAGTTGGCGGCAAAGATCTTCTGTCCGTTGGCCGCGTCGGCCTTGATGCCCTCGGGCAGGCTGCGCCCGTCCAGGTTGGTCAGCACGAAGGCGGCGACATCCGCCACGCCCTGCTCGCCGATCACCTCGGCCCAGGCCGGCATCACACCATGACGGCCATTCATGATGGTGGTCTTGATGGTTTCCGGCTCGCCGCCCCAGCGCCAGTCGCTGTCGGTCAGGTTGGGGAAGCCGTAGGCCCCCTTGGCGTCCGAGCCATGGCACACCGAGCAGTTGGAGGCGAACAGGCGTGCGCCCATCTTGAGGGCCTGCGGATCCTTGGCGACGTCTTCCAGCGGCATGGCGGCGAACTTGGCGAAGATCGGCCCGAAGCGGGCATCGGCCTTGGCCATTTCCTTTTCCCATTCGTGCACGCCGGTCCAGCCAGACTGGCCATTGCTGAACTCGGTCTGCTTGTCGTTATCCAGGTAGCTGTAGCCTGGCAGGATGCCTTTCCAGTTGCCCAGGCCCGGGTACAGCGCCAGGTAGCCGAGGGCGAAGACGATGGTGCCGACGAACAGCCAGAACCACCATTTGGGCAGCGGGTTGTCGTACTCCTCGATACCGTCGAACGCATGGCCGACGGTTTCGTCGGTGATCTCTTCGCGCTGGCCCTTGCGGGTCGACAGCAGTAGCCAGGTCAAGGCGAAGATGGTGCCCAGGGTCAGGACGGTGACGTACAGACTCCAGAAGGTTGTCATTGTTGTTTGCTCCCAGAAGCATTCTTTTGCGCGTGCTCGACATGCCGGCTGGCCTCGGGATCATCCGCGAAGGGCAACTGCGTGGCCTCGTCGAAATCCTTCTTGCGCCGCGGGCTGAACACCCACAGCGCCAGGCCCACGAAGGCCACCAGCACGACGACGGTGCCCAGGCCGCGAATCATCCCGATATCCATCAGCGTCACCGTTTGCTCTTGATGAGGGTGCCAAGGCCTTGCAGGTACGCCACCAGGGCGTCCATCTCGGTCTTGCCCTTGACCGCGTCGCGGGCACCGGCGATGTCTTCGTCGGTGTAGGGCGTGCCGAGGGTGCGCAGCACTTCGAGCTTCTTGGCCGTATCCTTGCCATCGAGGTGGTTTTCCACCAGCCACGGGTAGGCGGGCATCTTCGACTCCGGCACCACGTTGCGCGGGTTGTACAGGTGCGCGCGGTGCCAGTCGTCCGAGTAGCGCCCACCGACGCGGGCCAGGTCCGGGCCGGTACGCTTGGAGCCCCAGAGGAAGGGGTGGTCCCACACGCTTTCACCGGCCACCGAGTAGTGGCCATAGCGTTCGGTCTCGGCGCGGAACGGGCGGATCATCTGCGAGTGGCAACCTACACAGCCTTCGCGGATATAGATGTCGCGGCCTTCGACTTCCAGCGCGGTGCGCGGCTTCATGCCTTCGACCGGCTTGTTGGTGACGTCCTGGAAGAACAGCGGGACGATTTGCGTCAGGCCGCCGATGCTCACGGCAATGACCATGAAGAAGGCCAGCAGGCCTATGTTCTTCTCGACTGCTTCATGCTTCATCAGTGCGCTCCCACGACGACGATCTTGGCGGCTTCATCGGCCTGCGCCGGATTGGCAGCGCGTACCGTGCGCAGCACGTTGTAGGCCATCAGCAACATGCCCGAGGCGAAGAAGGCGCCGCCCAGTGCGCGGACGATATAGCCCGGATGGCTGGCCTGCAGCGCTTCGACGAAGGAATAGGTGAGGGTGCCGTCATCGTTGATCGCACGCCACATCAGGCCCTGGGTGATGCCGTTGACCCACATCGAGGCGATGTACAGCACGGTGCCGATGGTTGCCAGCCAGAAGTGCGCGTTGATCAGGCCGACGCTGTGCATCTGCTCGCGGCCGTACAGCTTCGGAATCATGTGGTACACCGCGCCGATGGAGATCATCGCCACCCAGCCCAGGGCGCCGGCGTGGACGTGGCCGATGGTCCAGTCGGTGTAGTGCGACAGCGAGTTGACCGTCTTGATCGCCATCATCGGCCCTTCGAAGGTCGACATGCCGTAGAAGGCCAGGGAGACCACCAGGAAGCGCAGGATCGGGTCGGTGCGCAGTTTGTGCCAGGCACCGGAGAGGGTCATCATGCCGTTGATCATGCCGCCCCAGCTCGGGGCCAGGAGGATGATCGACATCACCATGCCCAGCGACTGCGCCCAGTCGGGCAGGGCGGTGTAGTGCAGGTGGTGCGGGCCGGCCCAGATGTACAGGGTGATCAGCGCCCAGAAGTGCACGATCGACAGGCGGTAGGAGTAGATCGGCCGCTCCGCCTGCTTGGGCACGAAGTAGTACATCATCCCCAGGAAGCCGGTGGTGAGGAAGAAGCCCACGGCGTTGTGGCCATACCACCACTGGATCATCGCGTCGGTGGCACCGGCGTAGGCTGAGTACGATTTGAACAGGCTGACCGGCAGCGAGATGTGGTTGACGATGTGCAGCATCGCGGTGACCACGATGAAGGCGCCGTAGAACCAGTTGCCCACGTAGATGTGCTTGGTCTTGCGCTTGACGATGGTGCCGAAGAACACCACGGCATAGGTGACCCAGACGATGGCCAGCAGGATTGCGATGGGCCATTCGAGCTCAGCGTATTCCTTGGTGGTGGTGTAGCCCATCGGCAGGGTGATCAGCGCGCCGAGGATCACCGCCTGCCAGCCCCAGAAGGTGAAGGCGGCCATGCCGTCGGAGATCAGCCGGGTCTGGCAGGTGCGCTGCACCACGTAGTAGCTGGTGCCGAACAGGGCACAGCCGCCGAAGGCGAAGATCACCAGGTTGGTGTGCAGCGGGCGCAGGCGTCCGAAGCTGGTCCAGGGCAGGTCGAAGTTGAGCTGCGGCCACACCAGTTGCGATGCAATGAAGACGCCGAGGCCCATGCCAAGGATCCCCCAGACCACCGTCATGATGGCGAACTGGCGGACGACCTTATAGTTATAAGCAGTCGGACTGATTGCTGTGCTCATGCTAAGGTTCCACGGTTTAGGTGTTCTTGTTGGTGGAAAAATCGGCGCCAGTCTCGATAGCCGCAATGGCTATGGCAACGCAAGGTACCCTGCGCCGACCCGTGTCCATACCCTGCCCACCACCGTCCCGTGGCGTTTCGGGTCGAACGATTGTACACAAATAAATATCTGTAATGTGTACCGTTTTTCACCTTTTTCTGATCGATCGGTCAAGCTTTTTTCGGATGCCTTTTTGGCGCGCAGCGTCAGGCAATGCGCCGCGTCGATGGCATCGCTGCAACGCGAGGCCACTTTGGCAACAAGCTTAGTTCCGTTCGGAGGGGGTGCAAGGGAGGGGGAGTGGGGTAGGGGCGTTAGAGTCTGCGTAAGCATTGTTGTTTTCGAGCGCGGGTGCGATGGCTGTGGGGGCTTGCTCGCGAACACTCGCGTAGTCGGTGCCATCCATCAAGTAGCCAGCATGGCAGGGCTCGCCCCCACGTACCCGTATAGACCGATTAGCGACAGTAGCGCCCCATTGGGTGCAGTTCCCTTATTCAGGGGCTGTTTTGGCCTTGCGGGGTTTCTGCTCCGGGCGCTTGCCCGGCTTCAGGTGCCAGCGGTCGGCGTTGGCGAGCAGGCGCTGCTGAATGTCAGGCGGGTAGTCACTCAATGTGGTGAGCGGGGGCACCGGTTTACCCGGTAGCCCGGCCTCGCGGATGATCTTCGGCCAGCGTGGACGCCAGCAGAGCATCAGGCTGAGCCAGTGTGAGGTACCGATGATCACGAAGGCAGGCCAGACCAGCAGCAGGGCAACCTTGAAGGGCCACCTGCTATTGCGAAAGAAACGGCCCATGCCTTCGAACTGGGCACTGAAGGCCTGGATGGGCGATGGGAAGCGTGTGCTCAGGCGCGGGCGCGGGACGGAGTCGGGGCCTTCTTCCATGTAGCGGCGGATGAACTCCCATTCGTCCCGCAGTTCGCTGCCGCCTTGGCCTTGTTTGCCTAGCAGGGCCATTTCCATGTGAGGTAGTCCTGTCAAATGAGGGTGCCAAGCCAGAACGAGTCGCATACCCATGCTAAGACGATCATCCTTTGGGTTAGTGGCGGTGCTTCCTGTTGTTTTCCAGGCAAATGTAACAATGCCGCCGCAGTAGCCAGGGCGGTGCAAATGAACTTGCTGAGTTTTACGGTTGAACCGTATTAGTAAGTGGCGGCTTGTCAGCATTTCCAGGCGAGTCAGTCGAAAGCCGTACCGAGCGTAAAAATATCCTGTGCTGCCACCCAGTGCTAGTAGAAACGTAGTCAGTGATAGCGTCAGTACGCTGAAGTCTGGGAGCTGTGTGATGATGAGTGATATGAATCCGAAGGTTATTATTGACCATGCCCAAGCTGCAGGTGCCAACATTCCTAATGTAGCCATGGTTATTAAGCCACGTTTTTCCTCTGATCCGCCGCAGCGCATTTCCATGATGTTGTCGTCGAACTCGAATACCGGCCCGCGGCTGCTCGGATTATCACTGACGGGTCTAAGATGTAAGTCAGATGTAAAATCCTCTTCGTAATTATCTTTGGCAGCTCGCAATTGGGTGCGCGTTTGGATTGATTCCGCCATTTCGCGGTCCGCCGATGACTCGATGTGCATTCTCCAGAACATCCATTCAATTAGGTGCATTACATGACCTCATTGAGCGCTTTGTAGAGTTCTGAAAGTTCATGGGTGCTATCGAAAGGTTTTTTTTGTCTATCCCGTCGGTAGACGCTTTTTTTGCACCATTTCTCCAGTGCATCATCGTCAAAAATAAAAATGATCACTGTAATTGCAATGCCAATCCAGAATGTGCCGAGTACGAGTCTGGCCAATATGAGGCGAGCGGCTTGAGTTCCTAGCCTTGCGGAAAGCGCGCTAAATGAACTGGCTACGCTGCTTAAAAGTGTGTTGGAGGTGGTTCTGGCTAGATGTTGGAACAGCGGTTGGGCAATGGCTATGGCTGTGCCCATCTCAGCTAACGATAAACCCACGACGGCGAAAGCGCGCGTAAGGTATGCAGTAGCTAATATTTGGCTACTGCTTCTGGAAGTATTTGAAGGTTCTATAGACTTAGAGTGCTCAATCCCATCCGCAAAATCCCACCAGGCCAACACCAACCCCCCCATCCCCGCTAACCCTGCCCCCCACAACTTCAACCGCCCCAACGCCACCGTTGCCCCGCCGCCAGTCACGCTTTGTGCGCCATAGCGTGTCATGACCATTTCCAAATAACTAACCCCGATCTCGAACCCGGCAGCCGCCGTGCTCATCGCTGCTGCCAGTAGCTCGGTTTTCAGGCGCATGTCGCTATCTGGTAGCTGTCGCGCCTTGAAGGCCATCAACATCCCCTCGATCAGGGTGATGACCCCGGATACCCGAACCTTGTAGAAGTCACTCTTGTGCGCCTGCATCAGCCCTTCGGCCCAGGCCTGATCGAGGTAGCGGGTGATCTGGCCGGCACTGCGTTGTGGGTTGATGGTCTGGTTGAGCTCCGCTGCTTGCGCGAGGCGCACATTTACGGCGGCTTCGTGCACGGAGGCAAATAGCGTGACTCGCAGCCCTTGGTGCAAGGCGCGGTCCAGATTGTTCGGCGCCGCGGTGCGCAGCACTTGGCGCCCGAGCGCGACATACCAGGCATACAAGCCAACGCTAGCCCTGCCGTTTTGTGCCTGGCGCTGTTCGTACAGTGTGTTCAGTCGGGTAAAGGCGTTGGCCGCTGCATGGGCCTGGCGGGCGAGGGCTTCCGGCAGGTCGAAGGAGGTCTCTGAACCGGATGCGGCCTTGGCGGCGTCGCGCAACTGTGCCAGCTCCTCGCGCAGGGTCTGTTGGTTGAAGGCGATGCTGCGCATGGCCAGGTTGTCTCGCTCGGTGGGGTCGCTGCGCCACCAGTGGTCCAATACCTTGGTGCCGAGCTCGCTGAGTTCCATGCCGACCACGCACTGCCCGGTCTGTTCGGCGAAAGCCAGGCCGTCTGTAGGGTCTGCGTCGTCGTAACGGTCCAGGGCCTGGAGAAAACGCTCGTTGATCACCCAGCGCAGGTGGTCCAATGCGCGTGCCTCGGCGGCGTGCTTGGCCGACTGCGTGACCTTGTGGAAGTGTTCGAGCTGAAGGCGCATGGCGGCGCGGTCCACCAGGGGGCCGTACTTCTCATCGAACTGCCGGTTGAACTCGCCCGCTTGCTGGCGGGCGTTTACCCGGGCTCGGGTGTCTCGCTCGAATTTTTCGAGAAGGGGCTTGAGCTGGGCATCGTGGGCATCCGCGTCTTTTCTCGCCTGCTCCGTGAAACCGTGGTACTCCGCAGGCATTACCGGTTGAAGACGCAGGGTTTCTGCCATGACCTCGCGTTTGACAATCTGTTCGGCGCGCATTTCGGGATAGAGCTTTTCGATTTTTAGAAACGACTGCGCCACCAACAGCCGGCGCTCATTGTCGACGCCCGGCTCCACGCTGCGCTGCAGCCAATCGCTGCGCACCTAGTCGACTGCTGCATTGCGCCAGGCGTTGAGTTCCTGGGTGATACCGATAATGTCATCGACCACGATGGCGGCGCCGCGGGGGTTGTTGCGGTTAGGTGACGGGGCGAAGGCCTGGCGCGTGGCCTGCAACGACAGTAGCTGGTCCTGGTTGAACGGCTGCTGCTTCAGCAGCGCCCGCAGTTGAGGGTCTTGTTGAGCCTTGAAGTCGGCGATGCACTCCAACTGGTCGTACTTGAGCACTGACGGTGGTGAGGGTAGCTCCACCGGCTGAACGAGAGTCTCGACGTCGATGCTCGGCAAGCTGTCGCGGTAACCATCCTCGATCAAGCGGTAATTGTCGAGCATGCGTGGTGTCAGCGGGGTGGGGCTGTAGAGTGGGCGCAGCTCCTGCATGCTGTCGAGGTCGTACAGGGTTATCGTCCAGCCAAAACTCTTGATCAGATCATCGAGGGTCGCGCTGGGCAGGACCTCCCAGGGGGCGTCAGCGCTGATCGCGCGCAGCGATCCGTTGGCCAAGACGCGATACTGGCTGTGCCAGTGATAGGCCGGGTCGCCATAGCGCTTGAGCAACAGGTACAGAAACCCTTCGCGCAACGGGCGCAGCGCGTAGCTGGAATGACTGAGAGGTTGTACGTCGGGGTAAGGGGTCAGCGGCGCTGTAAGCGTGGGTAGCCGGCTGCGTTGCGCAGCTTCGCCACCGACTGCTGCGAAGCGTAGCGGCAGCAGTTGGAAGCTGCGCGTGCATGAGGCCACCGGGCTGTTGCTCAGAGCAGGTTTGTACGTGGCATTGACCTGTTTGCAGAGTTCGAGTGTTTCCAGCAGGGTGCTCATCAATTGGCCTCAGCGCGTGGATGCAGGCAGGAGGGTCTGCAGGTTGTCGACAAGCGCGGTCTGTTGCTCACAGGTCGCGCTCAGGGCTTGCTGCCAGGCAGGTGTGTCGGCGAGGTTGTCACCGTTGCACGCGAGCATCAGCACGTAGGTGATCAGGTCCTTGTTCCGCGTCAGACCATGTTCGCGGGCTTGGCGCAGGTAGAGGTCGATGAGGCCGATCTGTGTGCCGGGGCAGGCCCGATCGAATGCCGGAGCGGTGTTTTCCTTGCGCAGCAGTTTGGCCAGGTGATAGCTCAGCGGGTCCCCGGTCAGCGCAGCCCAGCTATCGGCATCGAGGTGTATCGCAGGCACCGCGAGTGATTCTGGCTGATCGGCGCCAGTAAGCGACCTCCAGCGCTGTTCATTTGGATTGAGGGTAGGTTCCGGGAACCACCAGCGGTGAATGGGTGCGAACAGTTGCCTGACGCCGGGCAGGTCTCGGCGGTTGTCCAGCACCTTCAGCACCGTGGCGGTGTGATAGCGAAGCAGGTAGCGATGCCCGTCCGGCCCTGTCACTACCGCGGCCTGGCTGAGGTGCCTGGCCAGTTGTTCGGGTGCAAGTGCGCTGATGATCCAGCCGCAAACCGCGCGCTCGGCACATTCATCGAGTGCTCCCAGAAAATCGTACTGTGCGGACACGTCGGCACCTGGCCTGGCCGAGAACAGCCAGGGCCCTGCTGCCTGCAGGTTGGCGAACTGTGCCTGTTGCAGCAGCGGCCAGCAGTACGTCGAGACGTGTTCCTGAACCTTGTCGCGCGCAGAGGGGGTGAGGGAGGCTATGTCGATAATGCCGCTGAGCCGATAGCTGTTGGACTTTCGCAGTGTCGTGACGATTGACTGGATGAACGGGCTGAGCATCAGGCACCCTCCATGGGGATCAGGCTGCGGCCCTCGGCGGTCGACTTGAGCGGTGTGCTGGTAGTGCGTGCCCTGGTCGGAGGCGGCTTCTCGCCTTGGCTGAAGCTGCTGACCAGGCCGTGAACGTGGCGTACCGGCCGTTCGCCTTTCCAGAGGGTGAACAGCACGGGCTTGTCGAGCAAGTGACCGAAGTCGACGTCGTTGTCGTGGCTGACCAGTTCCAGCAGCAGTTGGTGAGGTGTGCTGACTGCTTCATTCAGGGTGAATGACACCACCTCGAATTGGGTGTCGCCAAGTATTGGCGAGAAGGTGTAATGAATGTCGGATTGGTACGGCATGGAACTCCCTGTCCGGTGTTGTTCGAAGTGCCATGCAGCGCGCTTGAACCTGTTGAGCTCGGGGAGAGACCGTAAAAGATGAGTCCGGGGAAGTATTGTCAGTAGATTCCTAGATTGATGTAGGAGGCGTCGCTCCAGCAGCTTCTGAAGCGTGGGGACGGTTTGCCCCCGCAATGGCCTTGGCAAACAAGACACATCGCGGGGCAAGCCGCAGCGGCGTGCTGCCGCACCGGTGGGTGTTACTTGGCGGTTACTGTCTCTGGGACCTGGTCGTGCGACAGGCTATACACATAAGCCGCCAGCAGGTGCACCTTGTCGTTGCCCTGGATCTCGGCCTGAGCCGGCATCTGGCCCTGGCGACCATAGCGGATGGTCTGCTGCAACTGGGCGAAGCTCGAACCGTAGATGAACGCCTGCGGGTGGGTCAGGTCGGGGGCGCCCATGGCCGGGGTGCCTTTGCCTTCCGGCCCATGGCAGGCCACGCAGTTGCTGGCGAAAATTTCCTTGCCCTTGGCCACGTCGGCTTTGATCCCTTCAGGCAAGCTGCGCCCGTCCAGGTTGCTCAACACGAAGGCGGCCACATCCGCCACGCCCTGCTCGCCGATCACCTCGGCCCAGGCTGGCATCACGCCATGGCGGCCGTTCATGATCGAGGCCTTGATGGTCTCGGGTTCACCGCCCCAGCGCCAGTCCTTGTCAGTCAGGTTGGGGAAACCATAGGCCCCTTTGGCGTCCGAGCCATGGCACACCGAGCAGTTGGAGGCGAACAGGCGTGCGCCCATCTTCAATGCCTGCGGATCCTTGGCCACTTCCTCCACCGGCATGGCGGCGAACTTGGCGAAGATCGGCCCGAAGCGGGCATCGGCCTTGTCCATTTCTTTCTGCCATTCGTTGACCTGGGTCCAGCCGTTCTCGTAGCCGGGCAGGATGCCTTTCCAGTTACCCAGGCCCGGGTAGAGGATCAGGTAGCCCACCGAGAACACCAGGGTGCCGACGAACAGCCAGAACCACCATTTGGGCAGCGGGTTGTCGTATTCCTCGATCCCGTCGAAGCTGTGGCCCATGGTCTGGTCGGTGGTGTCGTGGCTCTGGCCCTTGCGCGTGGCGAGCAGCAACCAGGTCAGGCCGATCAGGCTGCCGATGGTCAGTACGCTGATGTACGTACTCCAGAAGGTGGTCATTGCCCGTTACTCCTCATGGCAGGTTCCTGCCCGGCAGGGGGCAGGCGGTCGTCGTCGAAGGGCAGCAGGCGCGCTTCGGCGAAATCACGGTCGCGGCGGCGGTTGAACACCCAGAGCGACAGGCCGATGAAGGCGATCATCACCACCAGGGTGCCGAGGCCGCGGATCATGCCGATGTCGAATTCCATCGTGCTTACCTCTTATTCTTGATCGAGGTGCCCAGCACCTGCAGGTAGGCGACCAACGCATCCATCTCGGTCTTGCCCTTGACCGCGTCGCGGGCGCTGGCGATGTCCTCGTCGGTGTAGGGCACGCCGAGGGTGCGCAGTACACGCAGCTTGGTGTCGGTGTGGCTGTTGTCGACCGGTTGTGCGACCAGCCACGGGTAGGCCGGCATCTTCGATTCCGGTACCACGTTGCGCGGGTTGTACAGGTGCGCGCGGTGCCAGTCGTCCGAGTAGCGTCCACCGACGCGGGCCAGGTCCGGGCCGGTGCGCTTGGAACCCCAGAGGAAGGGGTGGTCCCACACGCTTTCACCGGCCACCGAGTAGTGGCCATAGCGTTCGGTCTCGGCGCGGAACGGGCGGATCATCTGCGAGTGGCAGCCCACGCAGCCTTCGCGGATGTAGATGTCACGGCCTTCCAGTTGCAGCGCGGTGTAGGGCCTCATGCCCTCGACCGGCTTGTTGGTGACGTCCTGGAAGAACAGCGGGACGATCTGCGTGAGGCCGCCGATGCTGACGGCGAACACCATCAGCAAGGCCAGCAGGCCGACGTTTTTCTCGATGACTTCATGTTTCATCAGGCGTGTCTCCTCAAGCCAGCTGGGCGTTCGCAGGGGCGGCGTCGAGCGCTGGCGAACGCACGGTGCGCCAGGTGTTCCAGGCCATCAGGAACATGCCGCTGAGGAAGATCGCCCCGCCGACGAAGCGCACGATGAAGCCGGGGTGGCTGGCCACCAGGGTTTCGACGAACGAGTAGGTGAGCGTGCCGTCGCTGTTGACCGCGCGCCACATCAGGCCCTGGGCGATGCCGTTGACCCACATCGAGGCGATGTAGAGCACGGTGCCGATGGTCGCCAGCCAGAAGTGCGCGTTGATCAGGCCGACGCTGTGCATCTGCTGCTTGCCGAACACCTTGGGAATGGTGTGGTACAGCGCGCCGATGGAGATCATCGCCACCCAGCCCAGGGCGCCGGCGTGGACGTGGCCGATGGTCCAGTCGGTGTAGTGGGAGAGGGCGTTGACGGTCTTGATCGCCATCATCGGGCCTTCGAAGGTCGACATGCCGTAGAACGCCAGCGACACCACGAGGAAGCGCAGGATCGGGTCGCTGCGCAGTTTGTGCCAGGCACCGGAGAGGGTCATCATGCCGTTGATCATCCCGCCCCAGCTCGGTGCGAGCAGGATCAGCGACATGATCATGCCCAGTGACTGGGCCCAGTCGGGCAGGGCGGTGTAGTGCAGGTGATGAGGGCCGGCCCAGATGTACAGGGTGATCAGCGCCCAGAAGTGCACGATGGACAGGCGATAGGAATACACAGGTCGCTCGGCCTGCTTGGGCACGTAGTAGTACATCATCCCCAGGAAGCCTGCGGTCAGGAAGAAACCTACGGCGTTGTGGCCGTACCACCACTGCACCATGGCATCGGTGGCTCCGGCGTAGACCGAGTACGACTTGGTCAGGCTGACCGGCATCTCCAGGTTGTTGACGATGTGCAGGATCGCCACGGTGAGGATGAAGGCACCGAAGAACCAGTTGCCCACGTAGATGTGCTTGGTGGTGCGCTTCATCAGCGTGCCGAAGAACACGATGGCGTAGCAGACCCAGACGATGGTGATCAGGATGTCGATCGGCCATTCCAGTTCGGCGTATTCCTTGGAGCTGGTGTAGCCCAGTGGCAGGCTGATCGCTGCCAGCAGGATCACCAGTTGCCAGCCCCAGAAGGTGAATGCGGCCAATTTAGGCGCGAAGAGGATGGTCTGGCAGGTGCGCTGCACCGAATAATAGGAGGTGGCGAACAGGGCACAGCCACCGAAGGCGAAGATCACTGCGTTGGTGTGCAGCGGTCGCAGACGGCCGAAGCTGGTCCAGGGGAGGTCGAAGTTGAGGCTCGGCCACACGAGTTGCGCGGCGATGAAGACACCGAGCCCCATGCCGACGATGCCCCACACCACCGTCATGATGGCGAATTGGCGGACCACCTTGTAGTTGTAGGCGGTACTGCTGGTTGTGTTCATGTATGGGTTCCCATCCACGGTTATAGGCAGGCTAAACAGCGAGGCAAGCATGAAAGATGGGCAATGTGCCGGTATTGACGGGGATCAATGGGCCCAAGTGGGAAATGTCCCAGGCTTGCGCGTCGATCCTCCGCAAATCCGGGGCGATCAGGGGCGTTCCTGCACACTGATCCTGGCCCACGGCGCGGGGGCGCCGATGGACAGCGCGTTCATGGACGAGATTGCGCAAAGGCTGGCGGGGCTTGGGGTCGGGGTGATCCGCTTCGAATTTCCCTACATGGCCGAGCGCCGCATAAACGGCGGCAAGCGTCCGCCCAACCCGCAGAAGGTGCTGCTCGAGTGCTGGCGCGAGGTGTATGGGCAGGTGCGACCATTGGTCACGGGTATCTTGGCCATTGGCGGCAAGTCCATGGGCGGGCGCATGGCCAGTTTGCTGGCCGATGAGTTGGAGGCGGATGCGCTGGTGTGCCTGGGGTATCCGTTCTATGCCGTGGGCAAGCCGGAGAAACCGCGGGTCGAGCATCTGGCCGGGCTGAAGACGCCCACGCTCATCGTCCAGGGCGAGCGGGATGCGCTGGGCAATCGCGAGGCGGTTCAGGGGTATGAACTGTCAACGGCGATCGAGGTGAACTGGCTGGTGGCGGGGGATCATGATCTGAAGCCGCTGAAAGCTTCAGGGTTCAGCCATGAGCAGCATCTGCAGGCGGCGGCTGAGAAGGTGGCGGGGTTTCTGAAGGGTTAGCGCTGGATTCTTCGCGGGCAAGCCCGCGAAGAGCCTGATGCTTAGTCGCGATACTCGCACAGGTAAGCGGTATCGACCTTCACCTGCAGCTGGAACTTGCTGTCGGCCGGCACATTGAACTTGTCGCCTGCGTTGAAGGTTTCCCAGTTGTCGCTGCCCGGCAGCTTGACGATCAGGGCGCCGGACACCACGTGCATGATCTCGCGCTTGGCGGTGCCGAACTCGTATTCGCCCGGGGCCATCACGCCCACGGTGGCCGGACCTTCTTCGCCTGCGAAGGCAATCGACTTGACGGTGCCGTTGAAGTACTCGTTGACCTGGAACATGGGCGACTCCTGAACAGAAGGGCTGAAAAAAGGCTGGCCAGTATGCCCAAGCCCTGCGCGGTCGTCATCTGCTTTCAGGTGAGGCTCAAGGGCAGCAACCGTGCGGTATTGCGTGCATCCTCCAGCGCCCGGTGCTGTTGCCCGACGAACTGCATGCCGGCCAGTTGCAGTGCACCGTTCAGGCCGGTGGGACGCTGCAGGTGACGGGCCTTGGCGAAGCGCTGCTTGAGATTGATGTGCGGCAATTGCGCCAGCAGGCTGTTGACCTGGTGCTGCTGCCATTCCTGCAGCAACTGCTGGCGGTCGTAGTCGCCCCAACTGACCCAGGCCTGCAACTGCGCCCGATGATGGCCCAACCAGCGCTCGAACTGCTCCCAGATCTCGGCGAACGACGCCGCGCTGTCGATACTGGCCTGGCCGATGTGCGTCAGCTCACGGCAGAAGGGTGTCAGTTGCGGACGCCGCCGCGGCTTGACGAAGCGCTGGAAGTGATCGACCTCGCGACCTTCGCGGGTGACCAGGCTTGCGCCGATTTCAATGATTTCCATCTCGGTGACCGGCCAGCCACCGTCGTCGGTGGTGGCTTCCAGGTCGATGACCAGCCAATGGCCCATACCAGGCTCCCTTGCAAGACGCTGTGGTCCGCGGCGTCGGACGAGAGAGCAGGGCCGCGGGCCCCTAGAGCGTAGCCAATCCAGAACCCTTACGGCATCCCCTGGCAGAATGCCGCTATTTTGGCATAACCAGCGGTTGTGCCCTGACAGGAAAACGCCTAGCTTAGGCGCATCAAGGTCCAAACCCGTGATTTGAGTGCCTCACTTGACGCCACCGCCCGCCCTCAAGGCCCTGTCATCCCTGATGATGCTCGCTGCACTGTGGCTGGCCGGGCCGGCCTGTGCCGCCGACGTGGTGGAGGTGCGGATCGGGGCCGCGCATTTCCCGCCTTACACGGTGCGTCCGGAGCAGGGTGCCGATACAGGGTTGCTGCCGCAGTTCGCCGAGGCGCTGAACCAGCTCCAGGCTGGTTACCGTTTCGTTCTGGTGCCAACCTCGATCCCGCGCCGCTTCGGTGATTTCCAGCAAGCGCGCACCGACATGGCGATCTTCGAGAACCCGCAATGGGGTTGGCAGCAGATCCCGCACACGGCGGTCGACATGGGCCTGGAAGATGCCGAGATCTTCGTCGCCCATCGTCAGGCCGGGCGTGACCAGCATTATTTCGATGACCTCAAAGGCAAGCGCCTGGCGTTGTTCAACGGCTATCACTACGCGTTTGCCGATTTCAATCCCGACCCCGAGTACCTGAAGAAGACCTTCCGGGCCATCCTCTCGTACTCCCACGACAGCAACCTGTCGATGGTGCAACGCGAGCGCGCGGACATTGCCCTGGTGACCCGCTCGTACCTGAGTGACTACCTCAAGCGCAACCCGACCAAGGACAGCGAGCTGCTGGCCTCGGAGCGGGTCGATCAGGTCTACCATCACTACGCACTGCTGCGCCCTGACGCGCCGATCCGCGCCGAAGCCTTCGCCCAACTGATGCAGCGCCTGCGCGACAGCGGTGAGCTGGCGGCGCTTTTCGGCCCTTATCGGATCACCGTGCAAACGCCGCGCAATTAAATTCCCGGGCTGCGATCACGTTCAGACACTTGAGTGTGATCCCATTTTTCCGTGAGCCATGACCATGCCTTTCGATGCCGCTTCGACGCCGCTTTCCCTTCCGCGATGGCACAGCCTGCAAGGCGACGAGACCGCTTCCCGGTTGAGTCTGACCCTGGAGGGCCGCCCGCTGATCCAGGTGCGCCTGGTGCCCGCCGACCCCGTGCAGGTTCACCTGGAAACCGTCTGCCCGGATCGCGGCGCCCAGGCCCTGTGGGCCGCCTGCTACTGGCTGCTGTCGCGCGATCCCGCCTGCCAGCGCCTGGCCTGGCATTTGCCGAAGACGCCAGCGTGGCTGCCGGCGCTGCTGGCGAGCGGCTTGCTGGTCGCCAGCGAGCAAGTGGACGTATTGATCTGCGAGCGGGCGCTGTTCTGGCAGTTGCCGCAGCCCTGGCTTGGCGAGGTACAGAGCGGTGTCTACCCGCAGCAGATGCAGATCAGCAACGGCAAGCGCCATCCGCGCCGCGCGCCCAAGCCCCGGGGCGAGGTGTATCGCCGTTTCGATGCGCGCCTGGGGGCGTGGGTGTCGCTGCGCACCCTGGAAGTCGAGCAGGACCTGGCCCGCTTCAACCGTTGGCAGAACGAGCCGCGGGTCGCGCACTTCTGGCAGGAACAGGGCAGCCTGGAGCAGCACCGCGAATACCTGAGCAAGCTCGAGGCAGACCCGCACACCCTGACGCTCATCGGCTGTTTCGACGATGAGCCGTTCGCCTACTTCGAAGCCTATTGGGCCAAGGAAGACCGCATCGCGCCGTTCTATCCGGCCGATGATTACGACCGCGGTATCCACATGCTCGTGGGCGAACAGGCGCACCGTGGCCCGCACAAGGTGGCGAGCTGGATGTCGGCGCTGGTGCACTACCTGTTCCTCGACGACCCGCGCACCCAGCAGGTGGTCGCCGAGCCGCGCGCCGACAACGGCAAGATGATCGGCTACATGCACGATCAGTGCTTCCACTGCGAGAAAGAGTTCGATTTCCCGCACAAGCGGGCGGCGTTGATGATCCTGGGGCGTGAGCGCTTCTTCGATCGCTGCGCGCTGGTCTAGCGGCACGCAGGGCGTGGGCCGCTGGGCGGCCCGACCACGCTGGGCAGGTGCTGTACGCTGTACCTGTGAGGCGGTCAGCCCTCGGCCTGGCGGCTGTTCTTGCGGCAGTGGATCAGCGCGTCGCGGATCATGAAGTTGACCAGCGTCGGCGAGACCCCGAGCTCCTTGGCGATGTCTTTTTGCGGCACGCCGTGCAGGCGGTACATCTCGAACGCGTAGCGCGTGCGCTGGGGCAGCTCGTTGAGCGCTTCGGCGATGTGTTCGAGGGTCGCAAGGTTGATGTGGGTGGATTCTGGCGAGGCATTCTGGATTACCACATTCATGCCTTCTTCCTCGCTACCCGAGTACTTCAGCTCCATCGCCTGCTTGCGGTAGTGATCGATGGCCAGGTTGCGCACGATCTGGAACAGATAGCTGAGCTGGGCCTTGAACGAGGACGTGATCTGCGGCGCGGAACCGAGCCGGAAGAAGGCATCCTGCACCACATCCTCGGCGCGCGACCGACAGCCCGTGATACGGGCGGCAATCTTGACGAGGATGCTGCGATTGTCGACGAACGCCTGGAGTAATGGTGAATCGCACTTACTTGTGGATAGTTGTTCCGCCATGGAAATCACCTTGTCTCTGTGGGGAAAGGGAGCACACCGTTTGGCGATGCTTCCTACGACGTGCGACAAACTATTCAGAATGATAATGATTGTCAAATACAGAAGTAAGTGAGTCTCTATTCGATTGCGGTCTAAGCTCCACCCCCTCCATGACCACTGTGTGAACGTCGTCCGCAGGCCAGCGACGTTTCTAATTATTTCTCCGGCCCATCCGTTCCCCTGTGTACATCCGGCCGCCGACTGCCGCCCGCCCTGCGTGCCTTGCGCACCTGGCCCGGCCCCGGCCCGACTTACCCAGACACTGGCAGGAACACTCCATGACGGACGCCTTCGAACTCCCGCTCACGCTGGTCCAGGCCCTGGCGCAACGCGCCGCGGCGACCCCGGACCGGATCGCCTTGCGCTTTCTGGCCGACGATCCCCGCGAACAGGCGGTGCTCAGCTACCGCGAGCTGGACCAGCGCGCCCGTACCATCGCCGCCGCCCTGCAGGCCCGTGCCGCATTCGGCGACCGCGCGATCCTGCTGTTCCCCAGTGGTCCGGACTATGTCGCGGCGTTCTTCGGCTGCCTGTATGCCGGCGTGATCGCAGTGCCGGCCTATCCGCCGGAGTCTTCGCGCCAGCACCATCAGGAGCGCCTGCTGTCGATCATCGACGATGCCCAGCCGCGTCTGCTGCTGACGGTAGAAGCGCTTCATGACAGTTTGCAGGGCCTCGACGCCCTGGCGACGGACGCAGCCCCAGGCCTGCTGGCGGTGGACCGCCTGGCCCCGGAATTGGCCGACGACTGGCGTGAACCGGCGCTGGCCGGCGAGCACATCGCCTTCCTGCAGTACACCTCCGGCTCCACCGCACTGCCCAAGGGGGTGCAGGTCAGCCATGGCAATCTGGTGGCTAACGAGCAGTTGATCCGCCAGGGCTTCGGCATCGACCTCAACCCCGACGACGTGATCGTCAGCTGGCTGCCGCTGTACCACGACATGGGCCTGATCGGCGGCTTGCTGCAACCGATCTTCAGCGGCGTGCCCTGTGTGCTGATGTCGCCGGGCTACTTCCTTGCCCGGCCCCTGCGTTGGTTGCAGGCGATCAGCGAATACGGCGGCACCATCAGCGGCGGCCCGGATTTCGCCTATCGCCTGTGCAGCGAGCGGGTCAGCGAAGCGGCCTTGGCCGGGCTCGATCTGAGCCGCTGGCGCGTGGCCTACTCTGGTTCCGAGCCGATCCGCCAGGACAGCCTCGAAACCTTCGCCAGCAAGTTCGCCGCCTGCGGCTTCCAGGCGAGCAGCTTCTTCGCCAGCTACGGGCTGGCCGAAGCCACGCTGTTCGTCAGCGGCAGCCGACGCGGCCAGGGCATCGGCGCGCTGGAGCTCGATGCCGAGGCCTTCGCCGCCAACCGCGCCGAGTCTGGCAAGGGCAGCGTGCTGATGAGCTGCGGCTATCCGCAGCCGGGCCATGCGGTGCGTATCGTCGAACCGCAGCAACTCGCTGTGCTGGGCGATAACCGGGTGGGTGAAATCTGGGCCGGTGGCCCAAGCATTGCGCTGGGCTACTGGCGCAACCCCGAGGCCACGGCGCGTACCTTTGTCGAGATGGACGGCCAGACCTGGCTGCGCACCGGCGACCTGGGCTTCATGCGCGATGGCGAGGTGTTCGTCACCGGGCGGCTGAAGGACATGCTGATCGTGCGTGGCCAGAACCTCTATCCGCAGGATCTGGAGAAGACCCTTGAGCGTGAGGTGGATGTTTTGCGCAAGGGGCGTGTGGCGGTGTTCGCCGTGGACGATCGGGGCGAAGAAGGCATCGGCGTGGCGGTGGAAGTCAGCCGCAACGTGCAGAAGGCAATGCTCCCCGAGGCGCTGATCAAGACCCTGCGCCAGGTCATCGCCGACGCCTGCCGCCAGGCGCCGGCGGTGGTGTTGCTGCTCAATCCGGGGGCACTGCCCAAGACCTCCAGCGGCAAGCTGCAGCGCTCGGCTTGCCGCCTGCGCATGAACGACGGCAGCCTCGATTGCTACGCCCGCTTCCCGGCCGATGAAGCATCCGCCGAGCAAGGCACCTCACGCGATGCCCTGCAGGCGCGCATCGCGACAGTGTGGCGCGAACTGCTCAAGGTGGAGGCGGTGGCGGCGGACGATCACTTCCTGCTGCTGGGCGGCAACTCCATCGCCGCCACCCAGGTCACCGCGCGGCTGTCCGACGAGCTGGGCATCACGCTCAGCCTGCGTACCTTGTTCGAGGCGCCGGTATTGGCCGACTACAGTGCCGCGGTGGCTTGCGTGCTGGAGCAGGGCGGGCAGGGCACCGGTGCCATCGCCACCCTCGACCGCGCCAAGGCATTGCCGCAGTCGCTGGCGCAGAACCGCTTGTGGTTGCTGTGGCAACTTGAGCACCAGTCCGCTGCCTACAACATTCCAGCCGGCCTGCACCTGCGTGGCGAGTTGGACGAGGCGGCGCTGCAGGCGAGCTTCCAGGCGCTGGTCGAGCGCCACGAGTCCCTGCGCACGCGTTTCAGCGAAGTGGCTGGCGAGGCCCTGCAGCATGTGCTGGCGCACGCCGAATTTACCTTGCAGCGTGCCGATCTCGAGGGGCTGGACGCCAGCGAGATCGCCAACCGTCGCGAACATGAGGCCCGCCAGCCGTTCGACTTGCGCGAGGGCCCGCTGCTGCGCGTGACCCTGGCACACCTGGGCGATGAGGAGCACCAACTGTGGGTGACCCTGCATCACATCGTCGCCGACGGTTGGTCGCTGAATATCCTGCTCGAAGAGTTCGCCCGGCTCTACGCCGCACACTGCCAGGGCCAGCAGGCCAGCCTTGCGCCGCTGGCGCTGGGTTACGCCGACTACGGCACCTGGCAGCGCCAGTGGCTGGCAGAGGGCGAGGCTGCGCGCCAGTTGGAATACTGGACGGCGCAACTGGGCGACGACTTGCCGGTGCTCGACCTGTGCACCGACCATCCGCGCTCGGCACTGCGCGAGCAGCGTGCCGCGCGCCTGAACATGAAAGTGCCAGCCAAGCTCGGCGAAGCGCTCAAGGGCCTGGCCCGTGACCAGCAGGCGAGCCTGTTCATGGTCCTGCTGGCGGGCTGGCAAGCCTTGCTGCAGCGCTACAGCGGCCAGTCCGACATCCGCGTCGGCGTCCCCAACGCCAACCGCCCGCGCCTGGAGACCCAGGCCATGGTCGGCTTCTTCATCAACACCCAGGTCATGCGTGCCGAGTTCGACGGCCGTACGCCGTTCGACCAGTTGCTGGCCCAGGTGCGCGAACGCACCCTTGGCGCCCAGGCGCACCAGGACCTGCCATTCGAACAACTGCTCGAAGCGCTGCCACAGGCTCGCGAGCAGGGCCTGTTCCAGGTCATGTTCAACCACCAGCAACGCGACCTGTCCGCGCTGCGCCGCCTGCCCGGCCTGCTTGCCGAAGAACTGCCCTGGCACAGTCGCGAGGCCAAGTTCGACCTGCAACTGCACAGTGAGGAAGATCACCAGGGCCGGCTGACACTGGCCTTCGACTACGCCGCCGAGCTGTTCGAAGCCAGCACGGTCAAGCGTCTGGCCCAGCACCTGCTGGCGCTGCTCGAGCAGGTCTGCGCGCAGCCGCAACTGGCTGTGGGCGAGATACAACTGCTGGATGAGCCAGCCCGCGCACAACTGCTCGCCTGGGGCCAGGCGCCGGTCGAGCCCGCCAAGACCTTGCTGGTCGAGCAGCTCAACGAACAGGCACGCCTGACACCGGAGCGCATCGCCCTGGTGTGGGAGGGCGGTCAGCTCGACTACGCCAGCCTGCACCAGCAGGCCAACCGTCTGGCCCACTACCTGCGTGACAAGGGTGTCGGCCCGGACACATGCGTGGCCATCGCTGTAGAACGCTCGCCGCAACTGCTGGTCGGCCTGCTGGCGATCCTCAAGGCGGGCGGCGCCTATGTGCCGCTGGACGTCGACTACCCGGCCGAACGCCTGGCCTACATGCTCGCCGACTGTGGCGCGGGCCTGCTGCTGAGCCAAAGTAACTTGCTCGAGCGCCTGCCCCAGGTCGAGGGCGTCAGTACCATCGCGCTGGACCAGTTGCACCTGGACACCTGGCCCAGCCAGGCCCCAGGCCTGCACCTGGAAGGCGAGCACCTGGCCTATGTGATCTATACCTCCGGCTCCACCGGCCAGCCCAAGGGCGTGGGCAACACCCACGCGGCCCTGGCCGAACGCCTGCAATGGATGCAGGCCACCTATGCGCTGGACGAGCACGACGTGCTGATGCAGAAGGCACCGATCAGCTTCGACGTGTCGGTGTGGGAATGCTTCTGGCCGCTGGTCATCGGCTGCCGCCTGGTGCTGGCCGGCCCCGGTGAACATCGCGATCCACAGCGCATCGCCGCGCTGGTGCAGCAGCATGGGGTGACCACGCTGCACTTCGTGCCGCCGCTGTTGCAGGTGTTTGTCCAGGAGCCGCTGGCCGCGGGTTGCACCAGCCTGCGTCGGCTGTTCTCCGGTGGCGAGGCGTTGCCTGCCAGCCTGCGCGACCGAGCCCTGGCGTTGCTGCCCCAGGTGCAGTTGCACAATCGTTATGGTCCGACCGAGACCGCGATCAACGTCACCCACTGGCACAGCCAGCGCGAGGATGGCGAGCGCTCGCCCATCGGCCGTCCGCTGGCCAATGTGCTGTGCCGTGTGCTGGATGATGAATTCGAACTGACCGCACCGGGCGTGCCGGGCGAGCTGTGCCTCGGTGGCGCAGGCCTGGCCCGTGGCTACCTCGGGCGCCCAGGCCTGACCGCCGAGCGCTTCGTGCCGCAGCCCGACGGCGACGGCCAGCGCCTGTACCGCAGCGGCGACCGCGCGCGCTGGCTGGTGCAGAACGCTGCGCTGGAATACCTCGGGCGTCTCGACCAGCAGGTCAAGGTGCGCGGCTTCCGCGTTGAGCCTGAAGAGGTCCAGGCGGTGCTGCTGGCCCAGCCAGGTGTCGAGCAGGCGCTGGTGCTGATCCACCGGGACGCCGTCGGCGCGCAGTTGGTCGGCTACTACAGCGGTGTCGAGCAGAGTGCCGCCTTGCTCGCTACCCTCGGCGCGCAACTGCCCGCCTACATGGTGCCGGCGCAGTTGGTTCACCTGGCGCAGATGCCACTGGGCCCGAGCGGCAAGGTCGATCGCAAGGCGTTGCCGACGCCGGTCTGGCAGCAACGCCAACACGTCGAACCGCAGTCCGCGCTGGAGCAGCAGGTGGCGGCGATCTGGCGCGAGGTGCTGAACCTGCCCCGGGTAGGCCTGCAGGACGACTTCTTCGCCCTTGGTGGCCACTCGCTGCTGGCCACCCAGATCGTTTCGCGCTGCCGTCAGGCCTGCGACGTCGAACTGCCGCTCAAGGCGCTGTTCGAGGCCAGTGAGCTGGGCGCCTTCTGCGCCGAGATCGCGCGGATCCGCGCCAGCGGTGGGTGCAACCTGCAGGGCGAGATCGCCCGAGTCGACCGCCGTCAGGCCGTGCCGCTGTCGTACTCGCAGCAGCGCATGTGGTTCCTCTGGCAGATGGAACCGGACAGCCCCGCATACAACGTCGGCGGCATGGCGCGTCTACGCGGCGCGCTGCATGTGGACGCCTTCGAGCGCGCCCTGCAGGCGTTGATCGTACGCCACGAAACCCTGCGCACCACCTTCCCCAGCATCGACGGCAAGCCCTACCAGTGCGTGGCCGACGACAGCAGCCTGCACCTGGACTGGCAGGACTTCAGCACGCTGCCGGCCGACAATCGCCAGCAACGCCTGCAGCAACTGGCTGACGAACAGGCGCACCAGCCGTTCGACCTGGAGCGTGGTCCGTTGCTGCGCGCCTGCCTGGTCAAGGTGCAGGAGCGTGAGCACTATTTGGTCCTGACCCTGCACCATATCGTCACCGAGGGTTGGGCGATGGACATCTTCGCCCGCGAGCTGGGCGAGCTCTACGAAGCCTTCGTCGACGAACGCGAATCGCCGCTGCCTCCGCTGCCAGTGCAGTACCTGGACTACAGCGTCTGGCAGCGCCAGTGGCTTGAAGGCGGCGAGGGCGCGCGCCAGCTCGACTACTGGAAAGCACGCCTGGGCGACGAGCACCCGGTGCTGGCACTGCCGACCGACCGCCCGCGCCCGGCGGTGCAGAGCCATCGCGGCGAGCTGTACCGCTTCGACCTCGACCCGGCGCTGGTCGAGCGTGTGCATGCGTTCAACAGCCAGCGTGGGCTGACCCTGTTCATGACCATGACCGCCTCGCTGGCCGCCCTGCTGCACCGCTACAGCGGCCAGCGCGACCTGCGTATCGGCGCGCCGGTGGCCAATCGCATCCGTCCGGAAAGCGAGGGGCTGATCGGTGCCTTCCTCAACACCCAGGTGCTGCGTTGCGAACTGGATGGGCAGATGAGCGCCGCCGCGTTGCTCGAGCAGATGCGCCAGACCATCATCGACGGCCAGTCGCACCAGGACTTGCCGTTCGAACAATTGGTCGAAGCCCTGCAGCCGCCGCGCAGCAGTGCCTACAACCCGTTGTTCCAGGTGATGTGCAACGTGCAGCGCTGGGTTTTCCAGCAAAGCCGCACACTGGCGGGCATGCAGGTGGATTACCTGGTCAACGACGCCAGCGCCACCAAGTTCGACCTGTACCTGGAAGTCACCGACCTGGACGGCCGACTGGGCTGCTGCCTGACCTACAGCCGCGACCTGTTCGATGAGCCGCGCATCGCGCGCATGGCCGAACACTTGCAGCAGTTGCTGGCTGCGATGCTGGACGATCCGCAGCAGCGCTTGTGCGAACTGCCGATGCTGTCGGGCGCCGAGCAGCAGGAGCTGGTCGGTCAACTTCAGGGCGAGCAGGACTTCGACCTCGACCAGACCCTGCACGGGCTGTTCGCCGCCCAGGTCGAGCGCACGCCCCAGGCACTGGCGCTGACCTTTGCCGGCCAGCACCTGAGCTACGCCGAACTCGATCAGCAGGCCAACCGCCTGGCCCGTGCCCTGCGTGAGCGGGGTGTCGGCCCGCAGGTGCGGGTGGGCCTGGCGCTGGAGCGCTCGACGCAGATGGTGGTCGGCCTGCTGGCGATCCTCAAGGCCGGTGGTGCCTATGTGCCGCTCGATCCGGAATACCCGCTCGAGCGCCTGCACTACATGATCGAGGACAGCCGCCTGGGCCTGCTGATCGGCCAACGCGACTTGCTCGCGACCCTCGGCGAGCTGCCGGCCGGTGTACTCACCTGGAGCCTGGAGGACGACGCCGCATCGCTGTCCGCCTACAGCGATGCGCCACTGGACAACCTCAACCTGCCGCAGCACCAGGCGTACCTGATCTACACCTCCGGCTCCACCGGCAAGCCCAAGGGCGTGATGGTCAGCCATGGCGAGATCGCCATGCACTGCCAGGCGGTGATCGCCGACTTCGGCATGCGCAGCGACGATTGCGAGCTGCATTTCTATTCGATCAACTTCGATGCTGCCAGCGAACGCCTGCTCACGCCGCTGCTGTGCGGTGCACGGGTGGTGCTGCGTGCCCAGGGGCAATGGGGCGCAGAAGAGATCTGCGACCTGGTGCGCGAGCAGCAGGTGAGCATTCTCGGTTTCACCCCGAGCTACGGTAGCCAGTTGGCGCAGTTCCTGGCCGCGCGTGGCGAGCAACTGCCGGTGCGTCTGGTGATCACCGGCGGCGAGGCGCTGACGGGCGAACACCTGCAGCGCATCCGTCAGGCCTTTGCTCCGCAGCAGTTCTTCAATGCCTACGGCCCGACCGAAACCGTGGTCATGCCGCTGGCATGCCTGGCACCCGAAACCTCGTCAGCCGATGCGGGCAGCGTGCCGATTGGCCGCATGATCGGGGCGCGCACCGGCTACATTCTCGACGAGGACCTGGCGCTGTTGCCCCAGGGTGGCATTGGTGAGCTGTATGTCGGTGGCGCGGGCCTCGCCCAGGGGTATCACGACCGTCCGGGGCTGTCGGCCGAACGCTTCGTCGCCGACCCCTTCAGCCATGACGGTGGCCGGCTGTATCGCACCGGCGACCTGGTGCGCCTGCGCGCCGACGGGCTGGTCGAGTACATCGGCCGGGCTGACCAGCAGGTGAAGATCCGTGGTTTCCGCATCGAGCTGGGCGAGATCGAAAGCCGCCTGCAGGAGCACGCCGATGTCGAGGAGGCCGTGGTCCTGGCCCTCGACCTGCCGGGCGGCAAGCAACTGGTGGGCTACCTGGTCTGTGATCAGGCCAAAGGTGGCAGCGAGGCCCAGGCGCACCTGCGCGAGGCGGTGAAGGCCCATGCCCGCCAGCACCTGCCTGACTACATGGTGCCTGCGCACCTGGTGCTGCTCGAGCGCCTGCCGCTGATGGGCAATGGCAAGCTCGACCGGCGGGCGCTGCCAGCGCCGGACCTCGCGCAGGCACACCAGCTTTACCAGGCGCCGACCAATGAGCTGGAGACACAGTTGGCGCAGATCTGGTGTGAGGTGCTCAACGTTTCCCGCGTGGGGGTACAGGACAACTTCTTCGAACTGGGCGGTGACTCGATCCTGTCGATCCAGGTGGTCAGCCGCGCCCGTCAGTTGGGCCTGCAGTTCACCCCGCGCGACCTGTTCCAGCACCAGACCATCCAGACCCTGGCAGCCGTGGTCACCCATGGCGCGGCGCCGACGCATGTGGAGCAGGGGGCGCGTCAGGGCCGTATCGGTCTGACCCCGATCCAGCATTGGTTCTTCGACAGCGAGGTGCCGCAGCCACAGCACTGGAACCAGGCGGTGCTGCTGCAAGCACGCAAGCCGCTGCACGCCGAACGGCTGGAGACTGCACTGGCGGCGCTGGTGCAGCATCACGACAGTCTGCGCCTGCGCTTCCTCCAGGCCGCAGATCGCTGGCAGGGCGAATACGACCAGGCGAGTGCCCAGCCGCTGCTGTGGACGGCGACAGTCGCTGACTTCAGTGATTGCCAGGCGCTCTATACCGACGTGCAGCGCAGCCTCGACCTGCAGCAAGGGCCCCTGTTGCGCGGCCTGCTGCTGACCGATGGCGCAGGCGAGCAACGCTTGCTGCTGGCCATCCACCACCTGGTGGTCGACGGCGTGTCCTGGCGTGTGTTGCTCGAAGACCTGCAGGCGCTGTATCGCGGTGAAACCCTGGCGGCCAAGACCCATGCCATGGGCGACTGGTCGGCGCGCCTGGCCAGCTATGCCGGCAGCGACTCGCTGCGTGACGAGCTGGACTGGTGGGAGGGGCAACTGGGACGTGTGCGCCGCGAACTGCCGTGCGATCACCCGCAGGGCGGCAACCTGCACCGCCATGCCCGCACCCTGGCTATCGAGCTCGACACCGAGCAGACCCGCCAACTGCTGCAGCAGGCACCAGCGGCCTATCACACCCAGGTCAACGACTTGCTGCTGACCGCCCTGGCCCGCACCCTGAGCCACTGGAGCGGCGATGAGCAGGTGCTGGTACAGCTTGAGGGGCATGGTCGCGAAGGGCTGTTCGAAGACATCGACCTGACCCGCAGCGTCGGCTGGTTCACCAACGCCTATCCGCTGAGCCTGAGCCCGGCAGCCGGTAACGACGATGCCGCGCGCAGTGCTTCGATCAAGGGCATCAAGGAACAACTGCGCCAGGTGCCGCACAAAGGGCTGGGGTATGGCGTGCTGCGCTACCTGGCCGATACTGCGGGGCGTGAGCGCATGGCGGCGTTGCCACAGGCACGCATCACCTTCAACTACCTGGGGCAGTTCGATCAGCAGTTCGACACCAATGCCGTGTTCCAGCCGCTGGATACCCCGGCGGGCCTGGCCCATGACCTGGATGCTCCACTGCCCAACTGGCTGAGCGTGGATGGCCAGGTCTATGGTGGTGCCTTGCAACTGCGCTGGACCTTCAGTGCCGAGCGCTACGACGAAACGACCATCGCCGAGCTGGCCGAAGCCTATCGCCAGGAACTGCTGGCGCTGGTCGCCCACTGTCTGGGCGAGGGCAACGGTAGCTTCACGCCGTCGGACTTCCCGCTGGCCCAACTGACCCAGGAGCAGATCGATACCTTGCCGGTGCCGGCAGCCGAAATCGAGGATGTCTACCCGCTGACGCCGATGCAGGAGGGGCTGCTGCTGCACACCCTGCTAGAACCGGGCACCGGCATCTACTACATGCAGGACCGCTACCGCATCAACAGTGCGCTGGACCCCGAGCGCTTCGCCCAGGCCTGGCAGGCGGTGGTCGCACGCCATGAGGCGCTGCGCGCATCGTTCAGCTGGAACGCGGGTGAAGCGATGCTGCAGATCATCCACAAGGCGGGCAAGACCCAGGTGGACTACCAGGACTGGCGCGAGCTGGACGACGCCAGCCAGGAGCAACGCCTGCAGGCCCTGCACAAGCAGGAGCGCGAAGCCGGATTCGAGTTGCTGCGCGAGGCACCGTTCCACCTGCGCCTGGTGCGCGTGGCCGATGAGCGCTACTGGTTCATGATGAGCAACCATCACATCCTCATCGATGCCTGGTGCCGCTCGTTGCTGATGAACGATTTCTTCGAGATCTACCAGGCGCTGGGCGAAGGTCGTGCCGCGCAGCTGCCGGTGCCGCCGCGCTATCGCGACTACATCGGCTGGCTGCAGCGCCAGGACCTGGACGAAGCACGCCAGTGGTGGCAGGCCAACCTGGCCGGCTTCGAACGCGCCACGGCGATCCCCAGCGACCGCCCGCTGCGCCATGACCACGCCGGGGACGGCATGATCGTCGGCGATTGCTACACCCGCCTCGAGGTGAGCGAGGGGGCGCGTCTGCGTGAACTGGCGCAGGCTCATCAACTGACCGTCAACACCTTTGCCCAGGCGGCCTGGGCACTGGTACTGGCCCGCTACAGCGGCGAGCGCGACGTGGTGTTCGGGGTGACCGTTGCCGGGCGCCCGGTGAGCATGCCGCAGATGCAACGCACGGTCGGGCTGTTCATCAACAGCATCGCCTTGCGCGTGCAACTGCCAGCGGCCGGCGAGCGCCAGAGCGTGCGTCAGTGGCTGCAGGGCTTGCTCGATCGCAACATGCAGTTGCGCGAATACGAGTACCTGCCGCTGGTGGCGATCCAGGAATGCAGCGAGCTGCCCAAGGGGCAGGCGCTGTTCGACAGCCTGTTCGTTTTTGAAAACGCGCCGGTCGAGAGCAATGTGCTCGACCACGCCCAACACCTGAACGCCAGCTCCGACTCGGGCCGTACCCACACCAACTTCCCGCTGACGGCGGTGTGCTACCCGGGCGATGACCTGGGCCTGCACCTGTCGTTCGACCAGCGTTACTTCGACTACCCGACCGTCGAGCGCCTGCTGGCCGAGTTCAAGCGCCTGTTGCTGGCGCTGGTCGAAGGTTTCGAGGGTGAGGTGCAGGCACTGCCACTGCTGGGGGCCGAGGAGCAGCGCTTCCTGCTCGAGGACTGCAACCGTACCGAGCACGCCTATACCCTGGAGCAGAGTTACGTCGAGCTGTTCGAGGCGCGCGTCGCAGCGCACCCCGAGCGTATCGCTGCCCGTTGCCTGGAGGCGTCCTACGACTATGCCGGGCTCAACCTGGCCGCCAACCGCCTGGGGCATGCCCTGGTCGCGGCCGGTGTGAACATCGATCAGCCCGTCGCCTTGCTGGCCGAGCGTGGCCTGCCGCTGCTGGGGATGATCGTTGGCAGCTTCAAGGCCGGTGCGGGGTACCTGCCGCTGGATCCGGGCCTGCCCTCGGCGCGTCTGCAGCGTATCGTCGAGCTCAGCCGCACGCCAGTACTGGTGTGCAGCGCCGCCTGTGCCGAGCAGGCGGGTCAGTTGCTCGACGAGCTGAGCGGGGCGGTACGGCCGAAGCTGCTGGTGTGGGAGGATATCCAGGCCAGCCAGGTCGCGGGCCACAACCCCGGTATCTACAGCGGGCCGGACAACCTGGCCTATGTGATCTATACCTCAGGCTCCACCGGGCTGCCCAAGGGCGTGATGGTCGAGCAGCGCGGCATGCTCAACAACCAGCTGAGCAAGGTGCCGTACCTGGCGCTGGACGAACACGACGTGATCGCCCAGACCGCCTCGCAGAGCTTTGACATCTCGGTGTGGCAATTCCTGGCAGCACCGCTGTTCGGGGCCAGTGTCGAGATCGTGCCGAATGCCATTGCCCACGATCCACAGGGCTTGCTGGCGCATGTCCAGGCCCGTGGCATCACTGTGCTGGAAAGCGTGCCTTCGTTGATCCAGGGCATGCTGGCCAACGACCACCAGGCGCTGGATGGCCTGCGCTGGATGCTGCCGACCGGCGAGGCGATGCCACCGGAGCTGGCCGCCCAGTGGTTGGAGCGCTATCCGCAGATCGGCCTGGTCAACGCCTATGGTCCGGCCGAATGTTCGGACGATGTGGCGTTCTTCCGTGTCGATGCCGACTCGACCCGCGGCAGCTACCTGCCCATCGGCACCCCGACCGACAACAACCGCTTGTACCTCTACGGCGAAGAGCAGACGCTGGTACCGTTGGGCGCGGTAGGCGAGCTGTGCGTGGCCGGCACGGGTGTCGGTCGTGGTTATGTTGGCGATCCGGTGCGTACGGCCCTGGCCTTCATCCCGCATCCGCATGGCGCGCCGGGCGAGCGCCTGTATCGCACCGGCGACCTGGCGCGGCGCCGTGCCGATGGTGTGCTCGAATATGTCGGGCGTATTGACCACCAAGTGAAGATCCGCGGCTACCGTATCGAGCTTGGCGAAATCGAAGCGCGCCTGCATGAGCAGCCGCAGATTCGCGATGCGGCAGTCGGTGTCCAGGAGGGCGCCAATGGCAAGCATCTGGTTGGCTACCTGGTCGCCCACCAGGGCGTGGTGGCCGATGCGGGTCTGCTCGAGCAGATCAAGCAGCGTCTGCGTGCCGAGTTGCCGGAGTACATGGTGCCGCTGCACTGGGCCTGGTTCGATAACCTGCCGCACAATGCCAATGGCAAGCTCGATCGCAAGGCGCTGCCGGTCATCGAGATCGGTGGCCAGCACAGCCAGGACTACCTGGCGCCGCGCAGCGAGCTGGAAGAGACCCTGGCCGCTATCTGGGGCGAGGTGCTCAAGGCTGAGCGGGTCGGGGTGCGCGACAACTTCTTCGAACTAGGCGGGCATTCGTTGCTGGCCACGCAGATTGCCTCACGCGTGCAGAAGCGTCTGCAACTGAATGTGCCGCTGCGGGCGATGTTCGAGTGCAGCACCGTGGAAGAGCTGGCGGTGTATGTCGAAGGGTTGCAGGGCAGTGCGCTGGATGAGGATAAGGTGGATCGGTTGAGTGATCTGATGGCGGAGTTGGAAGGTTCGTAACAGGCCACGACACCAGCGCGGGCAAGCCGCGCTGGTGTCGTGCTGTATTTAACGCTATGCGTTGTTGATGCTATTTCTACGCATGCTACGCCTGGAATCGCCCAGTCTTTTTCTTACCGTCGAAGAGTTACTTGACAGCGTTGAAGAGCTACTGGATAGGCTTGAGCGCCGACTGGAGTTTGAATCATCGTTGGGGGTGTCAGGAAATAGTGTCTCCAGGTTGAGAGTATTCTCTTCGCTCGATGTGCTGTGCGTGCGAGCCAGTGTCGTCCCTTGTTGAGTATCATTTGTATCGGGGTCGTCAATATTGATGGCGAGGTGCTGCGGTGCAGAGAAGTCCTCTTCTGCGTTGGTATGTGCCGATGGAGCAGGCAGGGCGGCCATCTCTATAGCGTCGTGCGTATTCGGGCGCTGTTCCCCATGTCTGGGAGAGTGTGGTCTGCTAATGGCGTTCTGGTGAACGAAGTTTTCGCCCCCCGCGGGGTTTTGATTATCGGGTGATTGAGCATCATTTTCGAACGGGGGAGCCTCGTCAGATTCCAACTGAGTACGGCGAATTTGTTCAGCTTCACGTTGTTTCTTAAACAGCCGATATTGTGCAAATTGTTGGGTCCCGACCGATGTCATGGAGGAAAACATGGTTAAATATTGCACGGAGGAATCATTGGGGGAGATCCAGCCCAAGAACATTAAAGTAATCACAATAAAGATGTTAAGCACCCTTAGTCCGCTGGATGCAACATGGAGGCGGCCACCCGATTCTCTCCAGTGCTTCCATAAGGGAGCTGTCAGTGATGTTCCGTTTCTCTCTGCATCTTTGAGTTGGTAGTAGAGGGGTTGGTTGTTCGTAATAAGCGTCGCTATGTTCAGCAGAAGCAGCCAGATGGCAAATATTTCTAAGAATACAGTCATAAGGGTCTCTGCTGGAGACATCCCCGTAGCGTCACGAAAGCGCAGGGGATTATTTCTATTCGTCCGATACAGATTCGGGCCATCAATAAGCCCACCGGGATCGGCACTCAGCCATCGGCCCAACCCCGTCTGATAGTATCGCCAGCCGTAGTAGTAAAGACCGCTGGCATCGAGCTCCTTGCCGGCATGACGCGACGTACGTTGGGTTAATCCGTCGACTTCCGCTGCTTGCTCATCCAGGCCAGCTGTTTCGCCATAGGGGGTGTATTCCTCACGCGAGACGATGTTTCCCACCTCGTCCGTTTCTCCCGCACTGCTGCCCAGATGGTCGCTAAACCCATAGCGCAGGTTAACATCGGTATTCAGGCGATTTTCAATCCAACGCACCTGCTCTATTTCGATAATTACCACATGCTTGAGTGCCAGGGGCTGGCCTTCGAGCGTGCGCAGGCGTACTTCGCCGTCATCGACGTAGGTCGTCAGGGTGGTCTGAATTCCGTTGGCCGTGTGCACAGTACTGATCTTGCGACGTCGGGTGCCGCCATTGGCGTATCGGTATTGCTCGATATCATCTGCCGCACCGCTGGCGCGTTTGACCAGCGGCACCTGGCCCAACTGGTGATCGGCCAACCAAGCCAGTGCCCGGCCATCGACCAATTGTTTCTGCAGGCCGCCAGGCAGGAAGCCGTTTTCTGGTGTCAGTCCGTGGCTCTGGGGCATTGCGCGGTTGCTCTGGGTCGACACACGCAGGTGCTGGGTGCGCTGGCCGGCACCACCGTTGTGACTCAAGGTGACCAGGTTGTCACCGTCGTCGTATTCATAGCGTTCGCTGTAGGGTGTCCAGACTTTGCCGCCCTGGCGGTCGGACGGTCCGAAGGAGGGGGACCAGTAGGTGCCGACCGGGCTGCGCTCGCGCCCGCTTGCCTCGATCAGGCGGTAGAGGGTGTCGTAGGTGTATTTGCGCAGGCCGTCGGCCTGCTGGTTGTCATGCCACTGAGGGTCGGCACCTTGGTCATCGAGGGCGAGGATGTTGCCTGCGGGATCGTAGCCATAGTGCAGGTCGCTGATCAGCAGATAGCCCAGCGCATGGTTACTTGGGCGCTCCGTGCGATGTTGAATCAGGCGCTGACTGGTGGGCGAGTAGTCGTAGAGGTCGACCACACCATTGCCAGACATCTGCGCCACGACCAAGCCATCGGCCCTGCGTGTGACAGCCGCGAGCGCCACGGCCTCCTTGGCACCCTGACGCAAATGCATCTGGCGTACTGCGCCACTGACGTCCAGTGTCTTCGAGCTCGTTACCCCGGCCGCGTTGGTGCGTACCAGCATATCGCCCGCTGCGTTGTATCGGTTAAGGGTAATCAGTACGTCCTCTTCCAGATCATCTTCACTGCTGCCCGCCCAATCGGGTTGTTCAGCTTGAGGCTGCAGCAGTTGTTGCCGGGTTTCGAGAGGTGCGCTGGTCAGTGATAGCAAGGCTGTGAGAGTCAGGCCTGCGTTGTCGAAATGCTTGAGCGTCGCGCCTGCCAGGTTGCGCTGGCGTTCGGGGGCAGTGGCGGGTGCATACACCAGGCGCTCGCGCATACGGGCGATGCCAGCGGCCGGATGTTCGAAGATCGCGCTTTTGCGCCCGCCTTGTTCAGGGGCTTCGTAGGTATGTCTGTGGTGGGTGCCCTGAGCGTTGCAGGTCCACAGCGGCCGACCAGTGGCATCATCAAGCGACAGTGAGGTATCGCCGTCGGTCGTATGCAGCTTCAATTGTTGGCCGCCGAGGCTGGTTACCGTCGTAGCATCGGCCAGCGTCGGTGCGCCTGCCGATACCTGCAGCGCTCGGGCACCGAACTGGCGGACGGTGCGGGTCAGTGGGTCTGCATGGGTGCGGTTACGCAGCAGTTTTGCTGCGGGTATGTCTGCTCCATCCTGTGGGGAGCGCAGCAGGCGCAGCGTCACCGTAGCGCCTGCGGCACTGGACAGCACCGTTACGTCCGGAGTTTCGGCATGGTAGCGCGCAGCGTTGATGGCAGGCATCGGCAATCCCTCGTCTCATCGCCTCCAGTTCACCGATCGCGCAGACGCGAGCGTTCGATAAGGCGAGTCTAGGGAGGCTGCGTCGGTCTTGCACCTGACAGATTTATCAGGTTAACGCTTGCCCAGAATCTTGCCGAGCATTTCCGGGCGCGGCGCGCCCTGTTGGCTCTGCAGTTGTCCGTGTTCATCCTGGTAGAAGATCGCGGGCGTCGCGCCCAACCCCATTTCTTCCATCAACGCCTGGTTGGCTGCGAGTTGCTTCTGTGTGGCTTCGGGAATTGTGTCCAGTGCCTTGAGCGTGCTGGCCTTGCCGGCGCTTTCGTGGTCTTGCAGTGCCTTGGCAGGGTCTTTTGCCGACAACAGCGCTGCGGATTTGCCCGGGCTGTCCGGGCGGATGATGCCGACCATGATATGGCGCAGTTGCACCTTGCCCGACTCGACCCAGGGCCGCGCCTGTTGCCAGAACATGTTGCAGTACGGGCAGTTGGGGTCGCTGAACAGGTAGACGATACGTGGCGCATCGGTCTTGCCGTCCTGGATCCAGGCGGTCTTTTCCATCTTCGCCCAGATTTCCTTGCTCATCGGTGTGTAGACCAACTTGTCCAACGGTTCGGCGCTCAGGTCCTGGCCTTGTTCATCGAACAGGCTGCCAACCAGCACGTGCTTGCCGTCGGGCGTCAAGTACAGGGCGATGCCGTTGTTGTGGTACTCGGCGGCATAACCGCGCAGGCCATTGGGCGCGTCGAAAGTACCCTTGATTACCGCGCCCTTGGCTTCCATCTGCTGGATCGCCTTTGGCCAGGGCTCGGCCTGCGCCAGGGGCGCGACGAGCAGGGCCAGGGAGAGGGGCAGGAGAGCAGTCAGTCGCATGTCATTTTCCTTGTACGGCGGGGGCGGGCGCTACGGCTCGCTCTAAAGGCTCCAGGGCGTTGTGCAGGCTGGCGCGGGATAGCTCGCCGAGGTGGCTGCCGACCAGGCGTCCCTCGGCGTTGTAGAACAGGGTGGTGGGCAGGGCCATGGAGCCGACCCGTTGCGCCAGTTGCCCGCTGCCGTCGAACAGCACGTGATTAAGGCTCAGGCCGGTCGTGGCCAGGAAGGTACTGACGCTCTCTGGTGTTTCGCCTTGGTTGACGAACAGGAAGGTCACGTCGGGGTAGTCGCTCTGGGCCTGTTGCAGCACAGGCATCTCACGCCTGCACGGTGGGCACCAGGTGGCCCAGATGTTGATGACCAGTGGTGTGCCGCGGTAGCTGTGCAGGGCCACCGATTCGCCGCTGGCGTTTTGCAGGCTCAGTTCGGGCAGCTCTGTGCCTTTGCTGTACAGGTGGCTGCCCAGGCTCGCCAGCCCCCAGAACAGTGCGCCGCTGAACAGCGCCCAGCCCAGCGGGCGGCGCAGCCCCGGTCGGCGGCGACCCTGCCACAAGGCAGCAGCGATGAGTCCCGCCAGGCCACTCCAGAGCTGGAAGCCGCCATCGCGAATGTCGATGATCTGCACAGGGTCATCGCGGTACATCGCCCAGTACTCCAGGACGAAGCCCGCACGGGCGCAGAGGAGCCCGACCAGAAACAGGTTGAACAGCGCCGATTCGGGGCTCTCGCCGCCACGGCGAGCGACCCACCAGCCGACCAGGCAGGCGATGCCCAACGCTGCAAGCAACAGCAGGTGGTTCAAGGCCATGGTCAGCGGCCCCAAGGTTACCGTCAGCATCAGCCTTGACTCCTGGTCTGGGCCCAGTGTTGCAGGAATGCAGCGGCGTCGATTTCACCAGTGATGCGTCGGGCGCGCCGCTCGTCACCTTCCGGGCCGATCCAGATCAGGCTGGGCGGGCCTGGAACCTGGTAGCGCTGCAGCAATTCGCGGCTGGCAGGGGTGTCGGCGGTGACGTCCAGGCGCAGCATTTGCACGCCGTCGAGGCTGGCCTGGACATCGCCGCGGGCGAACACCTGTTTCTCCATCACTTTGCACGATACGCACCAGTCGGCGTAGTAGTCGACCAGCACCCACTGGTTGCGTGCCTTGGCGGCATCCAGTTCACGCTGCAGGTCCTGTGGGGTGTTGACGGTGATGACCCGTGCATCGTGGACATTTCCGGCGGTTGTCGTGCCACCGCCGGTGAAGGGCTGCAGCGGTTGCCAGAGATCGTTGCCTCCTGCGGCGGCACCGACCAGCAGCAGGCCACCCCAGAGGCTACCGAGTAACGGTAGGGCGCGCAGCGCCGGTAGACGCTTCAGGGCAGGCCAGGCCGCCCAGGCCAGGGAAATCAGCCAGGCGCCGACCAGTGCCAGCAGCAGCGGCTCGGGCAGCAGGCTGCGTAAGGTGTACAGGGCCATGGCCAGGAAGACGAAGCCGAACACGCCCTTGACCAGGTTCATCCAGGCTCCGGGGCGTGGCAGGTAGCGGTTGCCCAGGGTGACCAACAGCAGCAGCGGTACGCCCATGCCCAGCCCCAGGCTGAACAGCACCAGTGCGCCTTGCACCACATCGCCGCTCTGGGCGATATAGAGCAGGGCACCGGCCAGTGGCGCGGTCATGCACGGCCCCATCAGCAGGCCAGAGAGCGCGCCAAGCAACGCTGCGCCATACAGGTTGCCGCCACGTGTTCCCTGACCTGCACGATCGAGGCGATCACGCACGGCGGCGGGCAGTTGCAGTTCGAAGGCGCCGAACATCGGCAGGGCGAGCAACACGAACAGACCCGCCAGGCTGCCCAACAGCCAAGGTTGTTGCAGCCACGCCTGGAGGCCCGCGCCGAGCAATGCCGCGACCACACCCAAGGCGGCGTACACCAGCGCCATGCTCAATACATAGACCCCGGCCAGCACCCAGCCGCGTCGGGCACTTGCGCCATTGCCCATGACCAGTCCGGCGAGGATGGGCAGCATCGGCAGGGAGCAGGGGGTGAACGCCAGCAGCAGTCCCAGGCCGAAGAAGGCCAGCAGGCTCCAGGCCAGGCTGCTGTGTTGCAGGCCGCTGGCCAGGGCCTGGTCGCTGGCTTGTCCGCTGTCGGCTGCGGCTGGCGCAGAGAGCGCAGGCTGGCCGCCCAGGTCGATCACCGTAGTTTGCGGTGGATAGCACAGCCCGGCATCGGCGCAGCCCTGCCAGCCCAGTCGCAGTTCTCCAGTGGCATTGGCGGGCAGCAGCAATTGGAGTTCGGTGCGGTAGACGGCGCTATCACCGAAGAACTCATCGTGATGGTTGAGGGCAGGAGGCAGTTGCGGTTGCTGATCGACGGGAATGCCGTCGAATTTGAGGCGCTTCTGGTAGAGGTAGTAGCCGTCCTTGATCTGGAAATAAAGGCGCATCTGCCCGGAGGGCAGGCGATCCTGACTCAGGACGAAAGCCTGGTTCACCGGCAGGAAATCCGACTTGGGAGCGAAGGGATTGGCCTGGAGCGGGCCGGCGAGCAGGAATGTCAGGAAGAGCAGGAGAACACGCATGTCGACGCCTTGGCAGTGCATTGAGTGCACCATGCTGGAGCAGGCTGATTAACCGAAAGTTAACCCGGTTCGACATGAGGCCCTGCCGGTTGTTCCGGCAGGGCCTTGGTCGGGTCACATGTCGTCGAAGTAGCGCTCGTGCCAGTCCACCAACGGTTGTGGTGCGTTCAGTTTCTGGCCATAGATCACCGAGTAGGACAGCACGTTCTGCACATACTGACGTGTCTCGTCGAACGGAATCGACTCGACCCAGACATCGAAGCTCAGGTGCTTGGCGCCCTTGAGCCACTGACGTACGCGACCGGGGCCTGCGTTGTAGGCGGCCGACGCCAGCACGCGGTTGCCGTTGAACTGGCCGTGTACCTGGCTCAGGTAGGCGGCGCCGAGCTGGATGTTCTTGTCCGGATCGAGCACCTGCGCAGGTGAGGCCAGGGGGATGCTGAACTTGCGCGCGGTCTCCTTGGCGGTTCCTGGCATCAGTTGCATCAGGCCGCTGGCGCCCACCGGCGAGCGGGCATCGTCCATGAAGGCACTTTCCTGGCGGGTGATGGCGAACACCCAGCTGGAGTGCAGGCCGCGGACCTTGGCTTCACGTACCAGGGTATCGCGGTGAGCCATCGGGAAGCGGATGTCCAGGTCGTCCCAGTACTTGGCCTGGCTGATGGTGCGAATGGCCGGGAAGTACCAGCGCAGGTCGTAGGCCAGGCGGGCCTGGGCGACCATTTCGTCACGGTTGAAGTGGCGGCTGACGTGGTACCACTCGCGGCGCCCTTCGACGATCTGGCCACGGGCGTGGAACTCCAGGGCGCGGCGCACGCCGGGGGTGTTGCGCACCTTGTTGATCAACTGCTGGCTTAGCACCAGAGGCTTGTTGTTGAGCTGGTAAGGTGTCTGCGCGCGGTCGGCAGCAAGGAAGCCATAGAAGTCGCGCTCACGCGAGACATTCTTGTAGAGCAGTGGGATCTGCGGGTTGTTCGGTTGTGCCAGCTCCAGGCTGCGCGCCTGCCAGTAACGCCAACGGCTGCTGTCGGCCAGATCCTGGGGCAGGCGGCGGCTCAGTTCGTAGGCTTCTTCCCAGCGCCCGAGACGCAGGAGCAGGCGCATGCGCCATTCGCTGACGGTGTTGTCGCGCAGTTCCGGGTCGTAGCGGGTCATCAGGTCGAGGGCGCGCGGATCGTAGCGCCGCGCCAGCGTGAGGCCGATTTCGCGGGCGATGGCGACCTTCTCGTCGCGGGAGAAATGCATGCGTTGTGCGTAGTCGTCGAGCAGTGCCATGGCTTGCTCGGGATCCTGCCGCGCCAGGCGGCGCAGGCCGAGGCTGACCACATCGGACATCGCCTCGTTGACCGGGGTGAAGCGCGAAGGCTGCTTGAGCAGCTCGGGCTTTTGCGCCACGTCGACCAGCAGCTTGCCCTGTGGGCCGAGTGTGGTGAGCGTTTGCACCAGGTTGTTGGCCAGGCTGTAGTTGCGCGCCTCGGCCGCCAGTTTGGCGCGCTGCCAGCGGCGAGCCTCGGTGAGCTGGCCTTCTGCGGCCCACAGGCCGAACAGGGTATCGCAGGCCGCAGGTTGCGACTTGCCGACGTTCCACAGTTTTTCGGCGGTGGCGAAGCCTTCGGCGCGCAGCCCGTTGGTCAACTGGTACTGGCCGTTGAGGCAGTCCAGTTCTGTGAAGTTCAGCTTCGGGTCATAGTATTTGGCGAAGGTCTTCCAGTCGCCGCGTTCGGCCTGCCAGCGCAACCAGCGCAGTTTCATCCAGTTGGCCTGGGGCAGGTCGCCGTGCTTGGCGAGGAAACCTTCGATTTCCTCGTTGCTGGCAGTCTTCAGCCGCGCGGTGAGTTCGTCGTAGGCCAGGTAGGGTGTGAGCGGATAGTCGCTGAGCGCTTGGGCATAGCGCAGGTAGGGGCCCTTGTCGCCTTTGGCGAGGGCACGCTTGGCCTCGTCGTAGTACTGGCGCTGCTGGGTGATGTCGATGGCCTGTGCAGCACTCGCGGTCGTGGCGGTGAGCACCAGGCAGGAAACGAATTGGAACAGGCGGCTGCGCATGATACGTCCGGGCAGTTGAACCATGAAAAGTGACGGCGAAGCCAGCACTGTTGAAATCTTGTTTCCTTAGCTTAGCCGTTTGCCTGCGGTGGATGAAAGCATTGGGCTTGTATCGAATCGTTAACGCCGACCACGCGTCGCCAAGCGCGCGCCGTCATCGCATCTGGAATGTCACGCAGGGGCGAAGTAGGCGTGAAAGTCAGGTAGAATGCGCGCCCGGTTTTTGGAGATGATCATGACCCTGCTCAAATTCAGCGATGTGTCCCTCGCGTTCGGCGCCATGCCGCTGCTGGACAAAGTGTCCTGGCAGATCGCCCGTGGCGAGCGGGTGTGCATCATCGGCCGCAACGGCACCGGCAAGTCGAGCATGCTGCGCCTGGTCAAGGGTGAGCAGAAACCCGACGAAGGGGAAATCTGGCGTGCGCCGGCACTGAAGATCGGTGAGCTTCCGCAGGAGTTGCCGGTGGCCGACGATCGCAGTGTGTTCGATGTGGTCGCCGAGGGCCTCGACGGCGTCGGTGCGCTGCTCGCCGAATATCACCACCTGAGCCAGAACATCCAGAATGATGCCGACCTGGACAAGCTGATGCATGTCCAGCACGAGCTGGAGGCCCGCGACGGCTGGCGTCTGCAGCAGGTCGTGGAGAGCACCCTGAGCCGCCTGCAGTTGCCGGCCGACAAGACCCTCGCCGAGCTGTCCGGCGGCTGGCGCCGTCGCGTGCTGCTGGCTCAGGCCCTGGTGTCCGAGCCTGACCTGCTGCTGCTCGACGAACCGACCAACCACCTGGACATCGGTGCCATCGCCTGGCTCGAAGAGGCCCTGAGCGGCTTCAACGGCGCCGTGTTGTTCATCACTCACGACCGCTCGTTCCTGCAGAACCTGGCCACGCGGATCCTCGAGCTGGACCGCGGCGGGCTGATTGACTGGAACGGCGACTACGCCAGCTTCCTGGTGCACAAGGAGGCTGCGCTGGCCGCCGAGGAAACCGCCAATGCGCTGTTCGACAAGCGCCTGGCCCAGGAAGAGGTCTGGATCCGCCAGGGCATCAAGGCCCGGCGTACCCGTAATGAAGGTCGTGTGCGTGCCCTCAAGGCCCTGCGCGTGGAGCGCAGCGAGCGTCGCGAGCGCCAGGGCAGGGCGAACATCCAGATCGAGGTCGCCGACAAGTCCGGCAAGCAGGTGATGGTACTGGAAAACGTCAGCTTCGCGCACCCTCAGGGGCCGAAGCTGGTCAAGGATTTCTCCATGGTCCTGCAGCGCCAGGACCGCATCGGCCTGCTCGGCGCCAACGGCACCGGCAAGACCACCCTGCTCAAGCTCATGCTGGGTGACCTGGAGCCGACCGCCGGCAAGGTCGATCGCGGCACCAAGCTGGAGGTGGCCTACTTCGACCAGATGCGTCACCAGCTCGACCTCGAGAAGACGGTGATCGACAACCTCGCCGAAGGTCGCGACTTCATCGAGATCGATGGTCAGAATCGCCACGTGTTGAGTTACCTCGGAGACTTCCTGTTCAGCCCCCAGCGTGCACGCACGCCGGTCAAGGCGCTGTCTGGTGGTGAACGTGCGCGTCTGTTGCTGGCCAAGCTGTTCAGCAAACCGGCCAACTTGCTGGTGCTGGACGAGCCGACCAACGACCTGGACGTCGAGACGCTCGAGCTGCTTGAGGAAGTGCTGTCCAACTTCAAGGGTACGGTACTGATGGTCAGCCACGACCGGGCCTTCCTCGACAACGTGGTCACCAGCACCCTGGTGTTCGAGGGTGAGGGCAAGGTGCGTGAGTACGTGGGTGGCTATGAAGACTGGATCCGCCAGGGGGGCTCGCCGAAGCTGCTGGGCGTGACCGAGAGCAAGGGCGGCAAGTCCGAGCTCAACAGTGCGGTGGTCGAGAAGGTTGCGGTAGAGGTCGCCCCGGAGCCCGTGGCGCCTGTGGTGGCCGACAGCAGCAAGAAAAAGCTGAGCTACAAACTGCAGCGTGAGCTGGAGATGCTGCCTGGGCAGATCGATGCGCTGGAGCAGAAGATGGCGGTGCTGCAGGAAGAGGTGAATGCGCCTGGCTTCTATCAGCGGCCGATTGGCGAAACGTCGGACGTGCTGGCCAAGCTCGAGACGTTGCAGGCTGAGCTGGATGTGCTGGTCGAGCGCTGGGCCGAGCTGGAAGGTTGAGTCGATCGAGCCGGCCCTATCGCGGGACAAGTCGCAGCGATAGGGCCGGCTCGGGCTATATCATTCTTTCTTCTGCAACCGCACCGCCAGCACATCGCACGGTGCTCCATGCAGGACGTCATTGGCCGTGGAGCCCAGTAGCAGCGCCAGGCCATGGCGGCCATGGCTGCCGACCACGATCAGGTCGCACTTCTGATCCTTGGCCAGTTGGTGGATTTCCTGGCGCGGCTGGCCGTAGGTCAGGTGCGAATCGCCGCGATTGATGTCTGGATATTTGTTGAACAGGCGATCCATGCGTTCCTTGGCCTGGTCGAACTGCTGTTGCTGCAGTTGCGACAGGTCCATCGGCACGTCGCCACCAAATGCCATGGCCATCGGCTCGACGATATGCACCAGCGAGACCTTGGCGTTCGACGGTTTCGCCAGTGCCATGGCACGTTTGATCACTGGGTCGCATTCTTCGGTCAGGTCGACGGCAACCAGAAGATGTTCGTAGGACATGAGCGGCACTCCTGACAATCGCAATAGTGAAAGTATGGTCGCTTTCTGGCAGGCCTTGCGTGAAAAAGACTAACCCGCTCATTTGCAACGCTTTATAGGAACTACAGATATGACGGTATGGCTGGTGGTGTCAATCCTTGCGCTGATTCTCAGCCCGCTGGCCTGGTTGCGACCGTCGCGCAAGCAGAGCGAACAGATGAGCCTGCGCCTGGAGGGGCTGCGCATGGGTCTGGCCATGCAGCTGGCGCCCCAGGAGTGGCCGCACTGGCTGGAAAACCAACCGCCAAGCCCGTGCCCACAGTACCACCGCGGGCGGCGCAAGGGGCGAGAGGATAGCTGGTGCTACTGGCAGGTCAGCCCGGGCGTGTGGTGGAACAAATGGCGCGAACCCTGCCAGGAGCCACGTCTGGCGGAGTGTTTTGCGCGGTTGCCGGCCAGTGTCTACAAGGTGGAGGCCGATACCCGCATGATCGCCTTGTACTGGAGCGAGCGCGGCGAAAAATCTGTATTGCAGGATATTGCCCACACCCTCGAAACCCTCGCCTGAGGCATGCGCAAAAAAAAAGTGGGAGCAGGGCAACCCTGATCCCACAGTGGTGAAGCTGGCCAGGCAGGCCGGGAAAACATTCGATTCGAGGGCAGTGTAGACCCTTGTCTCCAATGTGCGCATGAAAAATCAGCAGGCTGGCAGCGCAACTGACCCCCAGCCATTGGCCGATCGTCGACATGAATGATCGACAATCACTGTCATCATGTTTTATCCCCTGGTGTTACAAAATGACTGGAAAGTCGCGTTTTCCGGGTGCTTTCGAGCATTTGACAACGCCGACCTTTTCGGAGAATGTGTGCGTACCCAAATCAAACGGGCGTATGAATTGAGCGTTTGTATGTTCACATCGCTCGTACAGAATCCCGACTAGCGCGCTGACGGGTGTGCCTGGGGGAGGGGCGTAAAGCCGGCCTTCCTGCCAGTGATCGGCGTGTACAGTTCAGCTTCCATATCGTGGAGATCAGTTGATGATTTACGAAGGTAAAGCCATCACGGTTAAGGCTCTTGAAAGCGGCATCGTCGAACTGAAGTTCGACCTCAAGGGTGAGTCCGTCAACAAATTCAACCGCCTTACCCTGAACGAGCTGCGTCAGGCCGTAGACACCATCAAGGCCGACGCCTCCATCAAGGGTGTGATCGTCAGCAGCGGCAAGGACGTGTTCATCGTCGGTGCCGACATCACCGAATTCGTCGACAATTTCAAGCTGCCCGAAGCCGAGCTGGTGGCCGGCAACCTGGAAGCCAACCGTATCTTCAGCGACTTCGAAGACCTCGCGGTGCCAACCGTCGTGGCCATCAACGGCATCGCCCTGGGCGGCGGCCTGGAAATGTGCCTGGCGGCGGATTACCGCGTCATGTCCAGCAGCGCCAAGATCGGCCTGCCGGAAGTCAAGCTGGGCATCTACCCGGGCTTTGGCGGCACCGTTCGCCTGCCGCGTCTGATCGGCTCGGACAATGCCATCGAGTGGATCGCCTCGGGCAAGGAAAACCGCGCCGAAGACGCCCTGAAAGTGGGCGCCGTCGATGCCGTGGTCGCCCCTGAGCTGCTGCAGGCCGGTGCCCTGGACCTGGTCAAGCGCGCCATCAGCGGAGAGCTGGACTACAAGGCCAAGCGTCAGCCCAAGCTCGAGAAGCTCAAGCTCAACGCCATCGAGCAGATGATGGCCTTCGAAACCGCCAAGGGCTTTGTCGCCGGTCAAGCCGGCCCGAACTACCCGGCTCCGGTCGAAGCCATCAAGACCATCCAGAAGGCCGCCAACTTTGGCCGTGACAAGGCCCTGGAAGTCGAAGCCGCAGGCTTTGCCAAGCTGGCCAAGACTTCGGTCGCCGAGAGCCTGATCGGCCTGTTCCTGAACGATCAGGAGCTCAAGCGCAAAGCCAAGGCCCATGACGAGATCGCCCGTGACGTGAAGCAGGCTGCCGTACTCGGCGCCGGCATCATGGGTGGCGGTATCGCCTACCAGTCGGCGGTCAAGGGCACGCCGATCCTGATGAAGGATATCCGTGAAGAAGCCATCCAGCTGGGCCTGAACGAAGCGTCCAAGCTGCTTGGCAAGCGCGTCGAGAAAGGTCGCCTGACCCCGGCGAAGATGGCCGAGGCACTCAACGCCATTCGCCCGACCTTGTCGTATGGCGATTTCGCCAACGTCGACATCGTCGTCGAGGCCGTGGTCGAGAACCCGAAGGTCAAGCAGGCGGTGCTGGCCGAGGTGGAAGGGCAGGTCAAGGAAGACGCGATTCTGGCGTCGAACACCTCGACCATTTCGATCAACCTGCTGGCCAAGGCCCTCAGGCGTCCGGAAAACTTCGTTGGCATGCACTTCTTCAACCCGGTGCACATGATGCCGCTGGTCGAAGTCATTCGTGGCGAGAAGTCCAGTGAAGTGGCGGTCGCCACCACCGTGGCCTACGCCAAGAAGATGGGCAAGAACCCGATCGTGGTCAACGACTGCCCGGGCTTTCTGGTCAACCGCGTACTGTTCCCGTACTTCGGCGGCTTCGCCAAGCTGGTCAGCGCAGGCGTCGATTTCGTGCGCATCGACAAGGTCATGGAGAAGTTCGGCTGGCCGATGGGCCCGGCCTACCTGATGGACGTGGTCGGCATCGACACCGGCCACCATGGTCGCGACGTGATGGCTGAAGGCTTCCCGGATCGCATGAAGGACGATCGCCGCTCCGCCGTCGACGCCCTGTACGAAGCCAATCGCCTGGGACAGAAGAACGGCAAGGGCTTCTATGCCTACGAAACCGACAAGCGCGGCAAACCGAAGAAAGTCGCCGACGCGTCCGTGCTGGACGTGCTCAAGCCGGTGATCTTCGAGCAGCGTGAAGTCAGTGACGAGGACATCATCAACTGGATGATGGTGCCGCTGTGCCTGGAGACCGTGCGCTGCCTGGAAGATGGCATCGTCGAAACTGCAGCCGAGGCGGACATGGGCCTGGTCTACGGCATCGGTTTCCCTCCCTTCCGCGGTGGTGCGCTGCGCTACATCGATTCGATCGGTGTTGCCGAGTTCGTTGCCCTGGCCGACAAGTACGCCGATCTGGGTCCGCTGTACCACCCGACTGCGAAGCTGCGTGAAATGGCCAAGAACGGCCAGCGCTTCTTCAACTGAACGGCCACGAGCTAGAGCGAGATTATTGATATGAGCCTGAATCCAAGAGACGTGGTGATTGTCGACTTCGGTCGCACGCCGATGGGCCGTTCCAAGGGTGGCATGCACCGCAACACCCGCGCCGAAGACATGTCGGCGCACCTGATCAGCAAGCTGCTGGAGCGCAACGACAAGGTCGATCCGAAGGAAGTCGAGGATGTGATCTGGGGCTGCGTCAACCAGACCCTGGAGCAGGGTTGGAACATCGCGCGCATGGCGTCGCTGATGACCCCGATCCCGCACACCTCCGCCGCCCAGACCGTCAGCCGCCTGTGCGGCTCGTCGATGAGCGCGCTGCACACCGCTGCCCAGGCGATCATGACCGGCAACGGCGATGTATTCGTGGTCGGTGGTGTCGAGCACATGGGGCACGTCAGCATGATGCACGGCGTCGACCCGAACCCGCACCTGTCCTTGCACGCCGCCAAGGCTTCCGGGATGATGGGCCTGACTGCGGAGATGCTCGGCAAGATGCACGGCATCACCCGTGAGCAGCAGGACCTGTTCGGTCTGCGTTCGCACCAGTTGGCTCACAAGGCCACCGTCGAAGGCAAGTTCAAGGATGAGATCATCCCGATGCAGGGCTATGACGAGAACGGCTTCCTCAAGGTCTTTGACTACGACGAAACCATTCGTCCCGAGACCACCCTCGAGGGCCTCGCTGCGCTCAAGCCGGCGTTCAACCCCAAGGGTGGCACTGTCACCGCCGGTACCTCGTCGCAGATCACCGACGGTGCCTCGTGCATGATCGTCATGTCCGGCCAGCGTGCCATGGACCTCGGTATCCAGCCATTGGCCGTGATTCGTTCGATGGCAGTAGCCGGTGTGGATCCGGCGATCATGGGTTATGGCCCGGTGCCTTCGACTCAGAAAGCCCTCAAGCGCGCGGGTCTGACCATCGCCGACATCGATTTCTTCGAGCTCAACGAAGCCTTCGCCGCACAGGCCCTGCCAGTGCTGAAGGATCTGAAAGTGCTCGACAAGATGGATGAGAAGGTTAACCTGCACGGCGGCGCCATCGCCCTGGGCCACCCGTTTGGTTGCTCCGGTGCACGGATTTCCGGCACCCTGCTCAACGTCATGAAGCAGAATGGCGGTACGCTGGGTGTAGCGACCATGTGTGTCGGCCTGGGTCAGGGCATCACCACTGTCTTCGAACGCGTCTGATCGCTTCGCGGGACAGCAGCCGGGGCCTTGTGCCCCGGTTTTTTGTTTTTTACAGGATTTGTTCAAGAGGGTGAGCAGCATGCAGATACAACCAGGCGTATACCGGCATTACAAAGGGCCTGAGTACCGTGTCTTCAGCGTTGCGCGGCACTCGGAGAGCGAAGAGTGGATGGTGTTCTACCAATGCCTGTATGGTGACTATGGGTTCTGGGTACGTCCACTTTCGATGTTCCAGGAGTCGGTCGAGGTTGACGGCGAGCAGGTGCCACGCTTTGCTTTGGTCAAGGCCGAAGAGGGGCTTGCGGCACTGGCCGGGAAGCCCTGCGAGTGATCGACCGCGCTTGACCTCACTCTTTTGCCACTATATATAGCGGTGCCGCGTCCGGCACCTGACGCGTTTTTCATCTTCAGATTCAGGAATACTCCGATCCATGGGCAAATCGCTGGTCATTGTGGAATCCCCGGCCAAGGCCAAGACCATCAACAAGTACCTGGGCAGCCAGTACGTGGTGAAGTCGAGTATCGGCCACATCCGAGACCTCCCCACCAGCGGTTCGGCCAGTACGGCCAAGGAACCGGCGGCCAAGCGCGGCAAGACCGCGGGTGAGGCTCCGGCGCTGACGCCAAAGGAGAAAGCCCGGCGCCAGTTGGTGGCGCGCATGGGAGTCGACCCGGAGGCCGGCTGGAAAGCCAAGTACGAGATCCTTCCCGGCAAGGAGAAGGTGATCGATGAGCTGCGCCGCCTGGCCAAGGATGCCGACACCATCTATCTCGCAACCGACTTGGATCGCGAGGGGGAAGCCATTGCCTGGCACCTGCGCGAAGCCATCGGGGGAGATGACAGCCGTTACAAGCGCGTGGTGTTCAACGAAATCACCAAGAAGGCCATCCAGGAGGCTTTTTCGCAGCCTGGCGACCTGGATATCGCTCGGGTCAACGCCCAGCAGGCGCGGCGCTTCCTCGATCGCGTGGTGGGCTACATGGTTTCGCCGCTGCTGTGGTCCAAGATCGCCCGTGGCCTGTCTGCCGGTCGTGTGCAATCGGTAGCAGTGAAACTGGTGGTCGAGCGTGAGCGCGAGATCCGTGCGTTCAATCCCGAGGAGTATTGGGAGGTCCATGCTGACCTGGGTACTGCGAAGAACGCCAAGGTGCGCTTCGAAGTGGCGCGCGAGAACGGCGAAGCCTTCAAGCCGTTGAACGAAGCGCAGGCCATGGCGGCGCTGGAGAAGCTCAAGGCTTCCAGCTACAGCGTGATCAAGCGTGAGGATCGCCCGACCAGCAGCAAGCCGTCGGCGCCCTTCATCACCTCGACCTTGCAGCAGGCGGCAAGCAATCGCCTGGGCTTCGGGGTAAAGAAGACCATGATGATGGCCCAGCGTCTGTATGAAGCCGGTTACATCACCTATATGCGTACCGACTCGACCAACCTGTCGACCGATGCCGTTGAAATGGCGCGCAGCTACATCGAAAGCGAGTTTGGCAAGCAGTACCTGCCGGCCGCTCCGGTCGTCTACGGCAGCAAGGAAGGGGCACAGGAGGCGCACGAAGCGATTCGTCCGTCCGACGTCAACACCCATCCGACCAAACTCAGCGGCATGGAACGCGATGCCGAGCGCCTGTACGAGCTGATCTGGCGCCAGTTCCTGGCCTGCCAGATGCCACCGGCGCAGTACCTGTCCACGAGCGTCACCGTGGCGGCTGGCAACTTCGAGTTGCGTGCCAAGGGGCGTATTCTCAAGTTCGACGGTTACACCCGCGTATTGCCTCAGCAGGCCAAGCCGGGCGAGGACGACGTGCTACCGGAAATGGGGCAGGGCGAGACGCTCAAGTTGATCCAGCTCGATCCGAGCCAGCATTTCACCAAGCCGCCAGCGCGCTTCACTGAAGCGAGCCTGGTCAAGGAAATGGAAAAGCGCGGTATCGGTCGTCCGTCGACCTATGCAGCGATCATTTCCACCATCCAGGACCGCGGTTACGTGACCCTGCACAACCGCCGCTTCTACTCCGAAAAGATGGGCGACATCGTCACCGAGCGTTTGTCGGAAAGCTTCTCTGATCTGATGGACTACGGTTTCACCGCCGGCATGGAGGAGAACCTCGATGATGTGGCCCAGGGTGAGCGTGACTGGAAGAACGTGCTCGATGAGTTCTACGGCGATTTCAGCAGAAAGCTGCTGGCGGCCGAGTCCGCCGAGAATGGCATGCGTGCCAACCAGCCGACCCTGACCAACATTCCATGCAAGGAATGTGGTCGCCCCATGATGATCCGTACCGCGTCCACCGGAGTGTTCCTCGGCTGTTCGGGCTATAGCCTGCCACCGAAAGAGCGCTGCAAGGCTACTGTGAACCTGGTGCCGGGCGACGAAATCGCGGCGGATGACGAAGGTGAGTCCGAGTCGTTGGTGCTGCGCGGCAAGCACCGCTGCCCGATCTGTTCGACGGCGATGGATGCCTATCTGCTCGACGAGAAGCACAAGCTGCATATCTGCGGTAACAACCCGGATTGTGCCGGCTACGAGATCGAGGAAGGCAGCTACCGTATCAAGGGGTACGAAGGGCCGAGCCTTGAGTGCGACAAGTGCGGCAGCGAGATGCAGCTCAAAACCGGCCGCTTCGGCAAGTTCTTCGGTTGCACCAACCCGGCGTGCAAGAACACCCGCAAGCTGCTCAAGAGCGGTGAGGCGGCGCCACCGAAGATGGACAAGGTGGAGATGCCGGAGCTCAAGTGCGAGAAGGTCGATGACACCTACGTGCTGCGTGACGGTGCCTCGGGCTTGTTCCTGGCGGCAAGCCAGTTCCCGAAGAATCGCGAGACCCGTGCGCCATTGGTGCTTGAGATCATCCCGCACAAGCACGAGATCGACCCCAAGTACCATTTCCTCTGCGATGCGCCGCAGAAGGATCCGGACGGTCGTCCGGCGGTGATCCGCTATAGCCGCAAGACCAAGGAGCAGTACGTGCAATCCGAGGTAGACGGCAAGCCGACAGGCTGGAAGGCGTTCTACGACGGCAAGGCGTGGAAGGTCGAAGACAAGCGCTGATTCTTCGGTGTTTTGATCAGGGCCGCTTTGCGGCCCTAATCATTTATGATGCAGCTATTCGCCTTGCTGCCTATGGGAGGTCATCCGAAATGGCCCAGGAACTCTACACCCGCACCAACCAGAAACTGTTCTTTGCAGGCCTGGCCCTCGAGTCCATGGCCAAGGCAGGGCAGAGCCAGGCCATGAACGCCCAGGGCCTGATCCAAGCTGAGCGCGAAGCGGCGTTGTTCCATCTGTATGGGGCGTTGCTCGGGCTGTGTCACGAGATTGCTGGTTTCTATCGCCTGCCGCAGGCGAAGGCGTCCCGTGCGGAGCTGTTGCTTGACGATGAAACGCTGAAGACCGTTGCCATTCCGGAAATGGCCGAGATGCTTGAGCTGGCACGCCAGCCGCAAACCTGGCTGGCGCAGTTGATCAAGGCTTATGCCGATTTGTTCCAACCACCGGTCGCGAAGAAAGTCGCCAAGACCGATGTCACCCAGCCGTTGATTCAGGCCGTCAATCTCGATGAAGTCGAGGAAATCGTGCTGTCTCGGGAACAGTTGGAAGAGTGGCGGCAGAACCTCAAAGGGCTTGTAAGACGTTTCCGGGAAGCGTTGAGTGAGTGCTGACAATCTGCGCGGCTGGTACACTACTCGCCTTTCGTGAACAGCAGGCCCTTTATGTCAACGTCCTTTCTAGAAATTGTCGAATTGCCTGATGGCCGGATCGAACTGCGCCGTGCCGAGGACGAGGGTTCGCTGGTTACCCTGGATTTCTCCGAAGATGCCAAGGCATTTCTTCAAGGGCAGCATGTAGAAGTGGCCAAAGCCATGCTCAGCGTTGGTGTGCAGATGGCAGGTAAATTGATCGAAGGCGACTTCGAGCGTGATGAGGGGCCGCGTGTTCTGCATTGAACACGCCAGTTGAGTCATCATTGCAGATCGTACAGGCAAAGCCTGAACATCAGCCGAGGCGGATGTTCAGGCTTTGTGCGTTTCCGCAGGTGGCGGCACGAACGAGCTGTTGGCGGATGCTGGTATTGACGTTGCCGAGCCAGCTGACCACGGTGTGACTATGGCCCAGGCGTAGCGCTTCGCAGGCCAGTTGCAGGGCGCTTTGGTTGCTTCCGGGGTGCAGCAGCAGGATGCGTTCGCGATTCAGGCCCGCCTCACGCAGCCAGGTTTGGGTGAGGCTGGCCGGCGGTGCGATCAGTGTCAGCCAGCGCGCATCATCTTCTTCGCTCAGCTCGCGCAGGATAGGGGCCAAAAGGCTCTGGCAGTGCCCTGGCGCGCCGCGCAGCGACAGTTCACTGAACAGTTCAGGTTGGCCGGGCTTGCGCGGTTCCTCTCGACTTTTCAGGCCTGGCAGTACCGGCTGTGCGAGAAAGGCTTCGAACAATGGCAATTGTGCGGGCTGCGATAAATGGGCGGACTGCTGCATGACGCCTCCTGGATCAGCGGCGAATGACGCCGACGCTCAAGCCCTCGATCACCAGCTCCTGATCTTTCAGGTCGACTTCGATGGGGGCGAATTCGGGGTTTTCGGCAATCAGCCAGACCTTGCTGCCCTCGCGCTTGAAGCGCTTGACGGTAACTTCGTCACCGATGCGGGCGACCACGATCTGGCCGTTGCGGGCTTCGCGGCAGGTGTGCACGGCGAGCAGGTCGCCGTCGACGATGCCGATATCCTTCATGCTCATGCCGTGGACGCGCAACAGGTAGTCGGCGCGGGGATGGAAGAAGGCTGGATTGATGTTGCAGGATTCCTCGATGTGCTGCTCGGCGAGGATCGGGGCACCTGCTGCAACACGACCGATGATCGGCAGGCCGCTGTCGTCAGGCTTGGCTTCGAGGCCAGGGATGCGAATGCCGCGGGAGGCGCCAGGCGTCATCTCGATGGCGCCTTTGCGCGCCAAGGCCTTGAGGTGCTCTTCGGCGGCATTGGGCGACTTGAACCCTAGCTCTTGTGCGATTTCTGCGCGGGTAGGCGGGAAACCGTTGTCTTCGAGGCAACGTTTGATGAAGGCCAGGATCTCGGCTTGGCGTGGCGTCAGTTTCAGCATGGCGAGTGGCTCTGTCTTTTTATACAGTGACTGGGATTATATACAGTACAGGGGCTGCTGCAAGCGCCACGCTTCAAGAAAATCGCCGCGATCTGCCAGGCGTTGTGCCCAGCCCTTGATATTTGTGGCTTGCAGCTTGAGCCCCGGCGCTTTAAAAAGGGCGACCGTCGGGTCACCGAACCTTGACATGCGCGTGCTTGAAACGTATGTTTCAAACAACTGTTTGTCAGGCGGATAAGTCATGGCCCAATCGGAAACCGTTGAACGCATTCTCGATGCTGCCGAGCAGCTGTTCGCGGAAAGAGGTTTCGCGGAAACTTCGTTGCGTTTGATCACCAGCAAGGCCGGGGTCAACCTGGCGGCGGTGAATTACCATTTCGGCTCCAAAAAGGCGCTTATCCAGGCGGTATTCTCGCGCTTCCTCGGTCCTTTCTGCGCCAGCCTGGAGCGTGAGCTCGAGCGCCGCCAGGCGCGCCCGGAGCAGAAGCCGACGCTCGAAGAGCTGCTGGAGATGCTGGTGGAGCAGGCCCTGGCCGTGCAACCGCGCAGCAACAACGACCTGTCGATCTTCATGCGTCTGCTGGGTCTGGCCTTCAGTCAGAGTCAGGGCCACCTGCGCCGCTACCTTGAAGACATGTACGGCAAGGTGTTCCGGCGCTACATGCTGTTGGTCAACGAAGCTGCTCCGCGTATTCCCCCCATCGAGCTGTTCTGGCGCGTGCATTTCATGCTGGGTGCCGCGGCGTTCAGCATGTCCGGTATCAAGGCGCTGCGCGCCATCGCTGAAACCGATTTTGGCATCAACACTTCGATCGAGCAGGTCATGCGCCTGATGGTGCCGTTCCTCGCCGCCGGCATGCGTGCCGATACCGGGGTGACCGACGAGGCCATGGCGGCCGCGCAACTGCGACCACGCAGCAAGAGCGCAGTCAGCGCTGCGCCAGCCAAGGCTTGAGCACTGGGCGCAGCAGGGCGCTTCGGCTAAGCTAGCGCCCATGCCCGACCTTGATTTCCTGCACATCTCCCTCGCAGACCAACGTCTTTACGGATTTTTCCGGGGGACGTTGTGCGTGCGCCTGGATGTTTCCACTGCGCGTCTGGGAGCGGGTGAACTCAAGGGTTCCGGCTGCACACCGCGTGGCCTGCATCAGGTCAGGGCGAAGATCGGCGCTGGATTGCCGCAAGGGGCTGTGCTCCGCAGCCGACGCTGGACCGGCGAAGTCTGGTCGTGCGCTCTGCATGAGCAATTTCCAGGCCGAGACTGGATCCTCACCCGAATCCTCTGGCTCAGTGGCTGCGAACCGGGCGTCAACCGCCTGGGTCGAGTCGATACCTTTAGTCGTTACATTTACCTGCACGGCACGCCGGACAGCGAACCGCTGGGCGTGCCGTTGTCCCATGGCTGCGTGCGCCTGCGCAACCGCGAGCTGTCGGATCTGTTCGAGCGCGTACCGCTCCATTGTCCGGTGCGCATAGACGAGGCTGCCTGCCCGCAATGGGCCTCTCTGGATATTTAATGAAGGACACCCTATGACTGCCAGCCTGCAAGGCTCCCTGATGGTGGATATCGCCGGTCAATGGTTGACCCCCGAGGATCGTCACCTCCTGCGCCAGCCCGAAGTGGCCGGTCTGATCATCTTTGCCCGTAACATCGATAGCCCACGCCAGGTGCGCGAGCTGTGCGCCTCGATCCGTGCTATTCGTCCTGACCTGATCCTGGCGGTCGATCAGGAAGGTGGTCGGGTCCAGCGTCTGCGCCAGGGCTTCGTACGTTTGCCCGCCATGCGTGCCATCGCCGACAACGCCAACGCCGATTACCTGGCCGAACAATGCGGTTGGCTGATGGCGACCGAAGTTCTCGCGGTCGGCCTGGACCTGAGCTTTGCGCCGGTGCTGGACCTCGATCACCAGCGCAGCGCGGTGGTTGGTAGTCGTGCCTTCGAGGGCGATCCACAGCGCGCCACGCAACTGGCCGGTGCTTTTATTCGTGGCATGAACGCCGCAGGCATGGCGGCCTGTGGCAAGCACTTCCCGGGGCACGGTTGGGCCGAGGCCGACTCGCACGTGGCGATCCCGACCGATGAGCGCAGCCTGGCGCAATTGCGCGAGGCTGACCTGGTGCCGTTCACCCGCCTCAGTGGGCAACTGGCAGCGGTGATGCCGGCCCATGTGATCTACCCCCAGGTCGACAACCAGCCGGCAGGTTTCTCGCGGCGCTGGCTGCAGGACATCCTGCGTGGTGAGCTGGGCTTCGAGGGGGTGATCTTCAGTGACGACCTGTCCATGGCCGGTGCGCATGTGGTGGGCGATGCGGCCAATCGCATCGAGGCGGCGTTGAGCGCCGGTTGCGACATGGGCCTGGTGTGCAATGACCGGGCGGCGGCGGAGCTTGCACTGAGCGCGGCGCAGCGCTTGAAGGTGCGGCCTTCGCCACGTATCGCCGGCATGCGCGGGCGGGGCTTTGCGCGCACCGACTACCGGCAGCAGCCGCGTTGGCTCGAGGCGCTGGGGGCTTTGAAGGACGCGCAGTTGGTGGATTGACCGGGGTGTCTGCGAAGTAGGCGCCCCGTATTCAGCGCCCTCGCTTGCCCGGCAACGGCGCGAACAGTGCTTCGATCTCGTCATCCCCGAGCCGCCACTGACCGGCCTGCCCACCATCGAGCAGGCCGGCCGCGAGGGCGGCTTTCTCTTGCTGCAACTGCTGGATCTTTTCTTCCACCGTGCCGCGGGTGATCAGCTTGTAGACGAACACCGGCTTGTCCTGACCGATGCGGTAGGCGCGGTCGGTTGCCTGGTTCTCGCTGGCCGGGTTCCACCAGGGATCGTAGTGAATCACCGTGTCGGCAGCGGTCAGGTTCAGGCCAGTACCGCCGGCCTTGAGGCTGATCAGGAACACTTCGCTGTCGCCGCTCTGGAACTGTTGAACCGGCGCGCGGCGGTCGCGGGTGTCTCCGGTCAGCAGGCTGTAGCGAATGTCGCGCTTTTCCAGCTCCTGTTCGATCAGTGCGAGCATCGAGGTGAACTGGGAGAACAGCAACACTCGGCGGCCTTCACTGAGCAGTTCCTCGAGCATTTCCATCAAGCTGCCCAGCTTGCCCTTGTCGGCTTGATTGCCCTTGGCTTCCACGCCCTTGACCAGGCGCAGGTCGCAGCACACCTGGCGAAGCTTGAGCAGGGCATCGAGGATGACGATCTGGCTGCGTGAGGCGCCGTTACGGGCGATTTCATCGCGCACCTTCTTGTCCATCGCCACGCGCACGGTTTCGTAGGTGTCACGCTGTGCATCGCTGAGGTCCACCCAGTGAACCATCTCGCTCTTGGCCGGCAGCTCGCGGGCCACCTGCTCCTTGCTGCGGCGCAGCAGGAAAGGGCGGACCCGGCTGGCCAGGTGGGCCAGGCGCTCGCGGTCGCCATGACGTTCGATGGGGGTGCGGTAATCCTGGTTGAAACGTTTCTGATCGCCCAGCCAGCCGGGCATCAGGAAGTGGAAAATCGACCATAGCTCACCCAGGTTGTTCTCCATGGGCGTGCCGGTCAGGCACAGGCGCTGGTTGGCCTGCAGCTCCCGGGCGGCCTGGGCGGCCTTGCTGGTGCTGCTCTTGATGTTCTGTGCTTCGTCCAGCACCAGCACGTGCCAGGCTTGGGCCTGCAGTTGCTCGAGGTCGCGTGGCAGCAGGGCGTACGTGGTCAGGATCAGGTCGTACTCGTGCAGTGCGCCGAAGAACCGGGTGCGGCCCGGGCCGTGAAGGGCCAGGACACGCAGGTCGGGTGCGAAGCGCTGGGCTTCGTCCAGCCAGTTGGGCACAAGGCTGGTGGGCATCACTGCCAGGGCGGGATGGGCCAGGCGCCCGGCTTCTTTTTCCAGCAGCAGGTGGGCAAGGGTCTGCAGGGTCTTGCCCAGGCCCATGTCGTCGCCGAGGATGCCGCCGGTGCCCATCTCGCGCAGGGCCTGCAGCCAGTTCAGGCCCTGCTGCTGGTAGGGGCGCAAGGTCGCGGCCAGGCCTTTGGGTGGCTCGACCTCCAAATCGCGCGCATCGCGCAGGCGTCGACCCAGGTCACGCAGTTGTTCGCCACCTTCCCATTGCAGGGGCAGGTGCTCGATATCGTTAAGGCGTGCGGCATCGGCGCGTTCCATGCGCAGCGTCGGGCCGGTGCCATCCTCGTGCAGGTACAGCTCGCCGAGGGTGCCCATGACTGCCTTGATCCGCCCGTAGGGCAAGGCGACACGCATGGCCGGACTGTCCAGGCGGCCGCGGTTGAGGTCGATCAACAGGTGTTCATCGTCGCCGCGCCGCGCAAGTTCGCTGGGGCGCAGCAGTTCGGGGCTGCTGCGCAGCAACTGCAGGACAATCGGCAGCAGGCTGTGGCGCTGGCCGTCGACGACGATGCCCAGTTCCAGGTCGAACCATTCGTGGCCGGGGGCTTCCTGAATGTTGGCGTACCAGTCTTCCACGTCGTGGAGGTTGAAGGCGAAGTCGCGGTGGACATCCACCTTCCAGCCTGCCTCGCGTAGTCGCAGCAGCTCTTCGCGGGCAAAACGCAGCCAGGTTTCGTCGTCGGGCAGTTGGAACATCTCGCCGGCGCTGTCGGGCAGCGCCTTGCTCTGGCGCGTGGCAGGCTTGAAACCGAGCTTTCGCAGGGTGTCGCGCAGGCGTTTTTCATGCTGCGGCTGGCGGCGAATGCGTTGGCTGGTGCTGTCTACCAGGCGGCTCAGCGGCTTGTCGTCGGGGCCGCTGGTGCGCAACCCGTCGTAGTCGAACGAGAGCGCGGCGCGGTGTTGCATTTGGCGCTGCATGCGTCCGGTCTTGGGCATGTAGGCGCTGAATTCGAGGCTGCCAAGGGTCAGGTGGGGGATGGGCTCGATGTTGTCGAGCAGTTCCTGCTTCACCGTTGTTGGGGTTGGCAGTTGGTGGTTCAGGGCGTTGAGTTTGTGGCTGAGTGGCACGATCAGGTGTTCCGGTACATCGGGTGCGAGCGACAGCTGGATGGCGGTGTGCGGGTCGAGACTGTGGACGACGGTACCGACTTCTCTGGTCATGACATCGAAGTAAAACAACGGCACCAGCGGCAGGACGCAAAGCAGCGGTTTGTCGGCGCTGTACCACATGCCGCGGTATTCGCCGCTGTCCAGGCGCACCCAGCGAAATTCCGCCTGGCGCTCCTGGCCGCGGCGCAGCAGCGGCAATTCTTCCATGAACATCAGGCGTCCGGTTTCCAGCACCCGTTGCAGTAGCTCGCCGCCTTCCTGGCCCTTGAGCACGTAGCCGCGCTCCTGGCCGTAGGGTGCGTTCTGTGCCGACAACTGGCGCAGGATGCGCAGATCTTCTTCCTTGACGAACTTGGGCGGCTCGTAGAGCAGTTCGTACAGCGAGTGCACCCGGCTGTAGCGTATGCCGTCATCGCTGCGAGTGCCCTTGCGAACGCGCAGGGCGCAGCCCTGATCGCCCAGCAACATGAGCTGGTAGCAGACCATGCGTCCGCGTTTGTCTTCGCCAGGCTGGTGGGTGCTGGGGCGTTGCTCAAGGCCCTGCAGCCAGTGTTGCAGGTGATGGGGCAGGTGATCGCTGGCCGCCGGTTGTGCCGTATGGCGGTGGGCGAGCGTGTAGAGCACGGCGGCGCAGTGCTTGCAATTCTCGCCGACCGGGCAGGTGCACTGACCGCGAACATGGCAGTGTCCGGCGGAGGTGAAGGTGATGATGATCCGTTGACGATAACGGCTGTCGCCGCTGCCGCTGCAGGTTGCCTCGATGCGCGCATCGCCGTGGGAGAGGATCTCTACCCTGCCTTGCTCGGCATAGCGTTCACCACGCTGCAGGGCACCGGCGTCGAATTCGCGCTTCCAGCTTGGATTTTCCGCAACCTGCTTCTGCACGTCACTCACGTGTCACTGCTCCATCATTTCCGGATCCAGTGTCGGCAGCTTGCGCATCCCGGCCGGTGCAACCTTGATCAACAGCGCCAGGTGCCCGCCGTCGAGGAAGGTCAGCTGGCCGTTCTTCACATTGCTGTTGCTTTGCTTGAATTGCTCGCTGCGCAGCACGCTGCCGTTGCCGTCCAGTTCGTTGACCCAGAAGTTGGCCTCGATGCGCGTGAAGCGGCCCTCGGCGATGCTCAGGTTGCCCTCGATGGGGAAGTGCCCGAACTGCTCGTCGCCTGCGCCCACGGCAATGCGGCTGGGCTCGCTGCCCACCTGCTGCTGCCAGGCCTTGTGCAGCAGCACAGTGTAGTCGGCAGTGGCTTGCAGGCGGGTGGCTTCGTCAGCCAGTGCCAGCGGGCGCTCGGCGTCCTTGGCCAGGCGCGGCGCGCCGGCGCTCCAGTTTTCGGGGGCGAACGGGCTGGTCACGGCAGGCACGGCGTTCTGCCGCAGGAGGAGGATTTCCACCTGATAAGGGCCTTCGGCGAAGGCCGTTACTGGCGCGATGAGCGTCAGCAACAAGGTCAGGCAACGAATGGCGCGCATGGAGCTTCCTTAATTTGACTGTGGGGCCAGGCGCTCGAACAGCGCCTCCAGGGTATTGAAGCGTTCTTCCGGGCGTTCCATCGGCACCAGGAAGCGGAACTGGGTCGCGCCTTCGAACTTATAGCGCTTGGGCTGGCCCTGGATCAGTTTGATCAGGGTCAGCGGATCGACCGGTGTTTCGGCCTCGAACTCAAGCTTGCCGCCATTGGGGCCGGCATCGACCTTCTTGATGCCAAGCTTCTCGGCCTGCAGCTTGAGCAGCGTCAGGCGCATGAGGTTCTTGGTCGGCTCGGGCAGCAGGCCGAAGCGGTCGATCATCTCCACTTGCAGGTCCTTGAGCCCTTCTTCGTCGGCCGCCGAGGCGATGCGCTTGTACAGGATCAGGCGGGCGTGCACATCGGGCAGGTAGTCTTCGGGGATCAGCGCCGGCAAGCGCAGGTTGATCTCCGGGCCGCCGCCCAGTGGTTGCTCGAGATTGGGTTGGGTGCCCTTGCGGATCGCCTTGACCGCACGTTCGAGCATTTCCATGTAGAGAGTGAAGCCCACCGCCTGGATCTGCCCGCTCTGGCCTTCGCCGAGCAACTCGCCGGCGCCGCGGATCTCCAGGTCGTTGGTGGCCAGCACGAAGCCTGCGCCCAGGTCCTGGGTGTTGGCGATCGCCTCCAGGCGCTTTTCGGCATCGCCGCTGATCTGTTGGCGGGGCGGGGTGAGCAGGTAGGCGTAGGCCTGGTGGTGGCTGCGTCCGACCCGGCCGCGCAGCTGGTGCAACTGGGCCAGGCCGAACTTGTCGGCACGTTCGATGACGATGGTGTTGGCGCTAGGGACGTCGATACCGGTCTCGATGATGGTCGAGGCGATCAGCACGTTGAAGCGCTTGTGGTAGAAATCGCTCATCACCTGTTCGAGTTCGCGCTCGCGCATCTGCCCGTGGCCAATGCCGATGCGGGCCTCGGGCACCAGTTCGGCGAGGTCGGCGGCGCATTTCTCGATGGTCTTCACATCGTTGTGCAGGTAATAGACCTGACCGCCACGCAGCAGCTCACGCAGCAGCGCTTCCTTGACCGTGCTCTTGTTCTGCTCCATGACGAAGGTGCGCACCGACAGGCGTCGCGCCGGCGGAGTGGCGATGATCGACAGGTCGCGCATGCCGGCCACGGCCATGTTCAGGGTGCGCGGGATTGGCGTGGCGGTGAGGGTGAGGATGTCCACCTCGCTGCGCAGCGCCTTGAGCTGTTCTTTCTGGCGTACGCCGAAACGGTGCTCTTCGTCGATGATCGCCAGGCCCAGGTCCTTGAAGCGTACGTCGTCCTGCAGCAGCTTGTGGGTGCCGATGAGGATGTCGATCTTGCCTTCGGCAAGGTCTGCGGCGGCGGCGGCCACTTCCTTGGCGGACTTGAAGCGGCTCATCACTTCGACTGTCACCGGCCAGTCGGCAAAGCGATCGCGGAAGCTGTTGTAGTGTTGCTGGGCGAGCAGGGTGGTGGGGACCAGGACCGCGACCTGGCGACCGCTGTGCACCGCGATGAAGGCTGCGCGCATGGCCACTTCAGTCTTGCCGAAGCCGACATCGCCACAGACCAGTCGGTCCATGGGCTTGGCCGCAAGCATGTCGAGGCGCACGGCCTCGATGGCGGCCTGCTGGTCGGGCGTCTCCTCGAACGGGAAGCCGGCGCTGAAGGTGGCGTAGTCGGCGGCCGGGTCGGCGAAGGCGTAGCCCTTGCGCGCAGCACGGCGGGCATAGATGTCGAGCAGCTCGGCGGCCACGTCGCGCACCTGTTCGGCGGCCTTGCGCTTGGCCTTCTGCCAGGCTTCGGAGCCAAGTCGGTGCAGTGGCGCCAGGGCGTCGTCGCTGCCGGTATAGCGGGCGATCAGGTGCAGGTTGGCCACCGGCACATAGAGCTTGGCGCCCTCGGCGTATTCCAGGGTGAGGAACTCGGCGGCCTGGCCGTCGATTTCCAGGGTGGCCAGGCCCAGATAGCGGCCCACGCCGTGATCGATGTGCACCACAGGGGCGCCTTCGCGCAGCTCGGTGAGGTTCTTGATCACTGCGTCGTTGGCCGCTTCGCCGCGCTTGTCGCGACGTCGGCGCTGCATCACGCGCTGGCCGAACAACGGGCTTTCAGCCACAAGGGCCAGGCTCGGGTCATCCAGCAGCAGGCCGTCATCGAGCGGGGCGATGGTGATCGCCAGGCGCTCGCTGCCAGTGATGAAATCGTCCCAGCCCTCGACGGTGTGCGGGCGCAGCTTCAGGCGTTCGAGCAGCTCCAGCAGTACCTCGCGGCGGCCTGCCGATTCGGCGGTGAACAGCACGCGGCCGGGGAACTGGTCGAGGAAGTTCGACAGCTCAGCCAGCGGCTGGTTGGCCTTGGCCTCGATGGCAAGGTTGGGCAGGGCGCGGGCCGGGAAGCGCTCGCGGCCCGCGCCTGGCTCGAGTTCGTCGGCGCTGACCACCACGCGCGGCCATTGCTTGAGGCGGGCGAAGCAGTCCTCGACCGGCATGAACAGCTCGGCCGGTGGCAGCAAGGGGCGGCTGAGGTCGCCGCGGCGCTCTTCGTAGCGCCCGCGTACGTCGTTCCAGAAGTGTTCGGCGGCCTGTTCGACACCGGGCAGGGAGAATACCTGGGTATCTGCCGGCAGGTAGTCGAAGAGTGTCGCGGTCTCTTCGAAGAACAGTGGCAGATAGTATTCGATGCCGGCCGGGATGATGCCGCTGGTCAGGTCCTGGAAGATCGCACTGCGCCGGAAGTCGACGTCGAAGCGCTCTCGGAAACGGGCCTTGAAGCGTGTCACCTCATCCTTGTGCATAGGGAATTCGCGGGCCGGCAGCAGGCGGATCGAGTCGACCTTGTCGACCGAGCGCTGGGTCTCCGGGTCGAAGGTGCGCAGGGTCTCGATCTCGTCGTCGAACAAGTCGATGCGATACGGCGCCTTGCTGCCCATGGGGAACAGGTCGATCAGCGCGCCGCGCACGGCAAATTCACCATGCTCGTAGACCGTGTCGACGCAGCGGTAGCCGCTGGCTTCCAGGCGGGTGCGCATCTGCTCGACGTCGATCTTCTGGCCCACGTCCAGCACCAGGCTGCTGCCCAGCAGGAAGCGGGTCGGGGCCAGGCGGTGCAGGGCGGTGGTGATCGGCACTACGAGAATGCCGTGGTCCAGCTCAGGCAGTCGGTAGAGGCTGGCAATGCGCTGGGAGATGATGTCCTGATGCGGCGAGAACAGGTCGTAGGGCAGCGTTTCCCAGTCGGGGAACGGCAGCACCGGGAGCTGCGGGGCGAAGAAACGCAGCTCCTGTTCCAGGCGGTCGGCGGCCTGGCTGTCGGCAGTCAGCAGCAGGGTAAAGCGCCCGGCGCTGCTGGCGGCCTCGGCGATGGCGAGACTGAGGGCGGCACCGGGCAGGTTGCCCCAGGTTTGTTTGCCGGCCGTGGCCGACAGTTGCGGAAGGCGCAGAACTGACACGGAAGATCCGACTCCAAGCGTTGCGGCAAAGAGGTCAATTGTACCGGCGACGCTGCTCGCTGTCAGGCTCGAAAGGCCATGGCGGCTGGCTTTGCGGGTAGCGACAGGCGCTCATTGCCCGATACGCATCGGGGCGTCATAATGTAGCCCCTTTTTTCTGTCCCTACATGTGGAAGGTTCCCGTGACTCAGAAGCCCGACCAGTGTCTTGGTGAGTGGATCGATCGTGAAGCCCTGGCTGAAGCGATGATCCCGCTTATCGGTCAGCTCTACCGCAACAACAATGTGGTGAGCTCGATCTATGGCCGCAGCCTGATCAACCGTTCGGTTATCTCGATCCTCAAAGCGCATCGCTTTGCACGTCACCGTCAGACCGACGAGACCGAACTGTCCGTACACGAGACATTCCCCCTGCTCAAAGCCATGAGCGAGCTGAAACTGGGCGCCGCCTCGGTCGACCTGGGCAAGCTGGCCAACAAGTTCAAGCAGGAAGGCAACGGTCGCACTGCCGAGCAGTTCGTCCGTGAAGAGCTGGCTGATGTGGTTGGCCAGCAGAACGCTTCGGCGCGCAAGGGCACCGACGTCGTCCTGTACGGCTTCGGCCGCATCGGCCGCCTGCTGGCGCGCATCCTGATCGAGAAGACCGGTGGCGGCGACGGCCTGCGCCTGCGTGCCATCGTCGTGCGCAAGGGCGCCGAGAACGACCTGGTCAAGCGTGCCAGCCTGCTGCGCCGCGATTCGGTCCACGGCCCGTTCGATGGCACCATCACCATCGATGAAGCCAACAACACCATCACCGCCAACGGCAACCTGATCCAGGTCATCTACGCCAAGAGCCCGAGCGAAGTCGACTACACCCAGTACGGCATCGAAAACGCACTGATCGTCGACAACACCGGCGTCTGGCGTGATGCCGACGGCCTGGGCCAGCACCTGGCCTGCCCGGGCGCTGCCCGTGTGATCCTCACCGCTCCTGGCAAGGGTGCGCTGAAGAACATCGTGCACGGCATCAACCATGGCGATATCGCCGCCGATGACAAGATCATCTCCGCGGCGTCCTGCACCACCAACGCCATCGTGCCGGTGCTCAAGGCCATCAACGACCAGTACGGCATCGTCAACGGCCACGTCGAGACCGTTCACTCGTTCACCAACGACCAGAACCTGATCGACAACTTCCACAAGGGCAGCCGTCGCGGTCGTGCCGCGCCGCTGAACATGGTCATCACCGAAACCGGCGCCGCCACTGCCGCAGCCAAGGCACTGCCAGTGCTCAAGGGCAAGTTGACCGGCAACGCCATTCGCGTACCGACACCGAACGTGTCGATGGCCATCCTGAACCTGAACCTGGAAAAGGCCACCAACCGCGAAGAGCTCAACGAGTACCTGCGCCAGACCGCCATGCACTCGGAACTGCACAAGCAGATCGACTACGTCAGCTCCCAGGAAGTGGTTTCGACCGACTTCGTCGGCTCGCGCCACGCCGGTGTGGTCGATGCCGAAGCGACCATCTGCAACGATAACCGTGTTGTCCTGTACGTCTGGTACGACAACGAATTCGGTTACAGCTGCCAGGTCGTTCGCGTGATGGAAGAAATGGCCGGTGTGAACCCGCCAGCGTTTCCACGCTGATAGGCTTGTAAGGCGATGAAAAAACGGGAACCTTCGGGTTCCCGTTTTTTTTATGTTGTGTCTGTGCCGGCCCGGCAAAGGTAAACGTTCGTCCCGCCACAGAGGCGGCACAGGCAACCGAGAATCTGAATCTTGCGCAAAGCCTTCCTGCTTATCCTGATGCTGCTATCGGCCTGCGACCAGCAACCCACGCTGGAGCGCCTGGGCGGCCCGACCATGGGCAGCAGCTACAGCATCCAGTATGTTCGCAGCCCCGGCGGCCCGGCGCCGAGCCAGGTGCGCGAGGCAGTCGAAACCATCCTGCATGGCATCGACGCGTATTACTCGACCTACCGTGATGATTCGGTCGTCAGCCGTTTCAACCAATTGCCGGCCAATCAATGCCTGACCATCCCGCAGGGCATGCTCGAGCTGGTCACCTTCGGCCAGCACCTGGCCGATGTGAGCGAGGGGGCGTTCGACCTCAGTGTCGAGCCACTGCTCAACCTGTGGGGTTTCGGCCCGCAGGCGCGTCAGGAGCAGGTGCCCGACCCTCAGGCGCTGGCCTTGGCCCGTCAGCGCGTAGGTTATCGTCACCTGCACATCGATGGAGAGCGCCTGTGCAAGGATGTCGCGCTGGAGCTGGACTTCAACAGTATCGCTGCCGGTCACGCAGTCGATCTGATCGCCGAGCGCCTGCGGACGATGGGTATCGACAGCTTTGTCGCCGAAGCCACCGGGGAATTGCAGGCCGCAGGCCGCAAGCCTGATGGCAGCCCCTGGCGCATTGCACTGGAGCTGCCGCGCGAGGATCGCCAGATCGCTCGCCAGGTGATAGCCATCGATGGCCTGTCGGTGTCGACCTCGGGTGACTACCGCAACTATTTCGAGGACAATGGCCGGCGCTATTCGCACACCTTCGATGCCCGCCTGGGGCGTCCGGTGGTGCACGATCTGGCTGCGGTCACCGTGCTGGACCGCTCGGCGCTGATCGCCGACGGTTACTCGACGCTGCTGTTGATTCTCGGGCCCGAGCGCGGCTGGGATTTTGCTGTGGCCCACGGCATCGCTGCCGTATTGGTGACCCGGGTCGAGGGTGGTTTCGTCTCCCGTTCCACGCCAGGTTTCCAGCGGGTGTTGAAAGGCGGGTGAAAGGCAGGGCACGGATGATCGCGGCCACGGAAACGGCGAAATGACATGTAGTGCAGGCAAAGATGGCCTACGACGCGACCAAGGGTTAATGTGCGCGGCGTTCACGCTTGATTAGACTGCACCCGAATTTTTTCATGGCGCCCCGGCGGCATGATGAGCCCCGCGGCCAGCCGGCCGGCGGGCCAGTTCTGAAGGAGTACGCATGGCTGTCTACAACTACGACGTAGTGGTGCTGGGTTCCGGCCCGGCCGGAGAAGGCGCGGCAATGAACGCCGCCAAAGCGGGGCGCAAGGTCGCAATGGTCGACAGCCGTCGCCAGGTCGGCGGCAACTGCACCCACCTGGGCACCATCCCGTCCAAGGCACTGCGTCACTCGGTGCGGCAGATCATGCAGTTCAACACCAACCCGATGTTCCGCGCTATTGGTGAGCCGCGCTGGTTCTCCTTCCCCGACGTGCTCAAGAGCGCCGAGAAGGTGATTTCCAAGCAGGTTGCCTCGCGCACCGGCTACTACGCGCGCAACCGCGTCGACGTGTTCGTCGGCACTGGCAGCTTCGCCGACGAGCAGACCGTCGAAGTGGTCTGCCCCAACGGCGTGGTCGAGAAGCTCAACGCCAAGCACATCATCATCGCCACCGGCTCGCGCCCTTATCGCCCGGCCGACATCGACTTCCACCACCCGCGCGTCTATGACAGCGACACCATCCTCAGCCTGAGCCACACGCCGCGCAAGCTGATCGTCTACGGTGCCGGGGTGATCGGTTGCGAATACGCCTCGATCTTCAGTGGCCTGGGTGTGCTGGTCGAGCTGGTCGACAACCGTGGCCAACTGCTGAGCTTCCTGGATTCGGAAATCTCCCAGGCGCTGAGCTACCACTTCAGCAACAACAACATCACCGTACGCCATAACGAGGAGTACGAGCGTGTCGAGGGCCTGGACAACGGGGTGATCCTGCACCTGAAGTCGGGCAAGAAGATCAAGGCCGACGCCTTGCTGTGGTGCAACGGCCGTACCGGCAACACCGACAAGCTGGGCCTTGAGAACATCGGCATCAAGGTGAACAGCCGCGGCCAGATCGAGGTCGACGAGAACTACCGCACCAGTGTGCCGAACATCTACGGTGCCGGTGACGTGATCGGTTGGCCGAGCCTGGCCAGCGCCGCCCACGACCAGGGCCGTTCGGCGGCCGGCAGCATCGTCGACAACGGCAGCTGGCGCTTCGTCAACGACGTGCCGACCGGCATCTACACCATTCCGGAGATCAGCTCGATCGGCAAGAACGAGCAGGAGCTGACCCAGGCCAAGGTGCCATACGAAGTGGGCAAGGCGTTCTTCAAGAGCATGGCGCGTGCGCAGATCGCCGGCGAGCCGCAGGGCATGCTGAAGATCCTGTTCCACCGCGAAACCCTGGAAATCCTTGGCGTGCACTGCTTCGGTTACCAGGCTTCGGAGATTGTCCACATCGGCCAGGCGATCATGAACCAGCCGGGTGAGCTGAACAATCTCAAGTACTTCGTCAACACCACCTTCAACTACCCGACCATGGCCGAAGCCTATCGGGTAGCTGCCTACGACGGTCTTAACCGGCTTTTTTGAGCGGCTCCGGCCGGTGGCCTGAGCCGGTCGGGGAGACCGATTTCAGCCCTACCCGAGGGTGGTCTTGGCCAAACCGGGAAAGTCTGTAATCAGGCTGTCCACGCCAAAATCGGCGAGTCGGCGCATCAGCGCCGGCTCGTTGACCGTCCACACCGACACATGCAAACCCTGCTTCTGCGCCTTGAGCAGGCGTTCGGGGGTGCACAGTGTCCAGTTCAGCGCGAGCATCTCGCAGCCATAGTTCTGTGCGACTTTCAGCGGGTCGAGCCAGGCGTACTCGGCAACCAGCCCGCGCGCAATGTCGGGCACCAGTTCCTGCGCTGCCCCCAGCACTTCCCGCGAGCTCGAGGTGATGGTCACCTTGTCGAGCAGGCCATACTGTTGGGCCAGTTCGCGAATCGCCAGCACCGTGCTTGCCGCGCGGGTGCGCGAAGCACTCTTGACCTCCAGCTGCCAGTGGGCAAAGGCGCATTTCTCAAACAGCTCTTCAAGGCGCGGAATAGGACAGGGCTGCACATGTCCGGGGCCGCCCTTGCGTGCGTCGTAGGTGACCAGGTCCGCTGCCGAGTGTTCGACGACCTTGCCGCGTCGCCCAGTGGTGCGCTTGAGGGTCGGGTCATGGATCACCATCAGCTCGTTGTCGGCCGACAGGTGCAGGTCCAGCTCGCAACGGTCGACGCCGTGCGACAGGCACTGGCGGAAGCTGGTCAGGGTATTCTCGGGCGCTTCGCCCTTGGCGCCGCGATGGCCGTAGATCAGGGTCACGTTCGTTCCTTCAGGTCAAAAGGGAAAAGGCTCAGGATTGCGGATTGTTCTGTTCGATCTGCTGACGCCGCTGCTGTTGCTGGCGCTGCAGGATGTAGCGGGCCAGGAGCTGGCGCTGGGCATCGGTCATGTCGATGAACTCGGTGCCAACCTCGAAATCGCCTTCGGGGCGCGGGTCGCAGTGGGTGACGCGGCCACGCAGCAACAGGCCGTGGGCGCGTGGCATCAGCACCATCTTCACCTTGACCCGGGTGCCGGGCGCGATCTGCTGCGCCTGAGCGAACTCGACACCGCCTTCGGAGATGATCACCCGCTGCGGCTGGCCGATCTCGCCGATCAGCGTGTGCGCGACTACCGCGCTGAGCAGGTCGAGGCGTTTGTTCTGGGCGCGCAGGAAGGCAGCCAGGGTACGGTCCTTGTCGCTGAGCTGGCGCAGCAAGTGCTGGGATTCGAAGTCCGACAGGTGCAGCTCGCTGAGCAGGTTGAACAGCGGTGAATCATCCTGCAACAGTTCTGGCTCAAGGGCTTCGGCGGCGCTCAAGGGGCTGATTTCCAGTGCGATCCTGTCTTCGATGCGGTAGTATTCCCGGCGATCTTCTTCGTCTAATGTCGTCATGGCGAACCCATGGTTGCGGCGGTGGTCCGAGTGTAAAGCCGCCGTAGGCGCCTCGCCACCAAGACGTTCCCTTTCATCCGAACAAGCCCCGACATGTTCAGACCTCTCTTCGTATTCATCGGTACGCGCTACACCCGTGCCAAGCGACGCAACCATTTCGTCTCGTTCATTTCCCTGACCTCGATGATCGGCCTTGCCCTGGGCGTGGTAGTGATGATCGTGGTGCTGTCGGTGATGAATGGCTTCGATCACGAGATGCGCACCCGCGTCCTTGGCATGGTTCCCCACGCCACCATCGAGGGCGACCAGCCCATCGGCGACTGGCAGGCCCTTGCTCAACAAGTAAAGCAGAATCCGCACGTGCAGGCGGTCGCGCCCTTCACGCAGATGCAGGGGCTGCTCACCCATGACGGCAAGGTGCAGAAGATGCTGCTCAACGGCATCCAGCCGGATCGCGAGCGTGAGGTGTCGATCATCGACAACTTCCTGCAGCAGGGCAGCCTCGACCAATTGGCGCCCGGCGAATGGGGCATCCTCATCGGTGACAAGGCCGCCACCAAGCTGGGTGTGAAGGTCGGCGACAAGGTCACGTTCGTCGCGCCCGAGGTGAGCATCACCCCGGCCGGGATGTTCCCGCGCATGAAGCGCTTTACCGTGGTCGGCACCTTCCATGTCGGCGCCGGCGAGATCGACGGCTACCTGGGGCTGACCAACCTCTCCGACCTTTCGCGCCTGCACCGCTGGAAGGCCGACCAGGTGCAAGGCCTGCGCCTGAAGTTCGATGACCTGTTCAAGGCGCCGCGTGAGGCCTGGAGCATCGTCCAGCAGCTGGGCGAGCACCAGTACTACGCCCGCGACTGGACCCGCACCCAGGGCAACCTGTACCAGGCGATTCGCATGGAGAAGTCGATCATCGGCCTGCTCCTGCTGCTGATCGTCGCGGTGGCGGCGTTCAACATCATTTCCACCCTGGTGATGGTGGTCAATGACAAGCGTGGCGACATTGCCATCCTGCGTACGCTTGGCGCCACGCCCCGGCAGATCATGGCGATCTTCATGGTCCAGGGCACGGTGATCGGCGTGGTCGGCACACTGATCGGCGCGGTGGTCGGGATCATCGCCGCGCTCAACGTCAGTGCGGCGATCGCTGGCGTCGAGACCCTGATCGGGCACAAGTTCCTCAATGCCGATGTGTACTTCATCGATTACCTGCCGTCGCAGATCATCGCCCAGGACGTGTGGATGGTCTGCGGTGCGGCGCTGGTCCTGAGTTTCCTCGCCACCCTGTATCCGGCCTGGCGTGCAGCGCGCACCCAGCCTGCAGAGGCGCTACGTTATGAGTGAGTCGCGCATGAGTGATAAAGCCGTACTGAGTTGCCGCAACCTGGGCAAGTCCTATGACGAGGGCCCGGAGTCGGTGCAGGTGTTGTCGGGCCTGAGCCTGGAACTGCACCCGGGTGAGCGGGTGGCCATCGTCGGTAGCTCCGGCTCTGGCAAGAGCACGCTGCTCAACCTGCTTGGCGGCCTCGACACGCCAACCCAGGGCAGCGTCTGGCTGGCCGGGGAAGAACTTTCGGCGCTTGGCGAGCGTGATCGCGGCTTGCTGCGCAACCGCGCCCTGGGTTTCGTCTATCAGTTCCACCACCTGCTGGCAGAATTCACGGCACTGGAAAACGTCTGCATGCCGCTGCTGATCGGTCGTACACCCATCCCGGAAGCACGTCAGCGGGCTGAGGCGCTGCTCAAGCGTGTAGGCCTTGGCCATCGACTGAATCACAAACCTGCCGAGCTGTCCGGCGGTGAGCGCCAGCGCGTGGCGATTGCCCGTGCGCTGGTCAACCAGCCGGGCCTGGTGATGCTCGACGAACCCACCGGCAACCTCGACCACCACACCGCCCTGGGGATCCAGGAACTGATGCAGGAACTGTCGACGGCGTCGCGCACGGCGTTCCTGGTGGTGACCCACGACCTGAGCCTGGCACGCAAGATGGACCGTGTGCTGAGCCTGGAAGACGGTCGTCTGGTCTCGATCTGATTGCATGGGGCTGCCTGCGCGGCCCCAATCTACTGTTCAACTGGGTGTTCGCGTACATGTTCAGACCCTTGCCCTTGTTCATCGGTGCCCGCTACACCCGTGCCAAGCGCCGCAATCACTTCATCTCGTTCATCTCCATGACCTCGATGATCGGCCTTTCCCTGGGCGTGCTGGCGATGATCGTGGTGTTGTCGGTGATGAACGGTTTCCAGCGTGAGATGAGCTCGCGCGTGCTGGGGCTGGTGCCCCATGCCAGCATCCTTGGCGTACAGCCGCTGGATAACTGGCAAAGTGTTGCCGAGGCCGCGCTGAAGAATCCGGCGGTTATCGCCGCGGCGCCTCTGACGGAAATGGAAGGCATGCTCTCCTACAAGGGCGCGATGCAGCCGATCCAGGTCAGCGGTATCGACCCGGCGCAGGAGGGCAAGGTCTCCATCGTCGGCCAGCATATCGTCCAGGGGGCCTTGCAAGCCCTGCAGCCGGGTGAGTATGGCGTGGTGCTCGGGGAACTGACGGCCCGTCGCTTTCGTCTGAACACCGGCGACAAGGTCACCCTGATCGTCCCGGAGGTGAGCAGTGCGCCTGGTGGTATCACCCCGCGCATGCAGCGCCTGACCGTGGTCGGCATCTTCAAGGTCGGTGCCGAGCTGGATGGTTCGCAGGCCTACATCCATATGGCCGACGCCGGCGAGATGCAACGCTGGGCGCCGGGCCAGGTGCAGGGCGTACGCCTGAAGCTGCACGACCTGTACGCTGCACCGCAGGTGTCCAAGGCGATCGCTTCGGGCCTGGGCGATGCCTACCGCGCCGATGACTGGTCGCACACCCAGGGCAGCCTGTTCAGTGCGATGAAGATGGAAAAGACCATGATCGGACTGCTGCTGCTGATGATCATTGCCGTGGCAGCGTTCAACATCATCGCCACCCTGGTGATGGTGGTGAACGACAAGGGCGCCGACATCGCGATTCTGCGCACCATCGGGGCGACGCCGGCGCAGATCATGGGCACCTTCATGGTCCAGGGCAGCCTGATCGGTATCGTCGGCACCCTGATCGGCGGGGTGTTGGGCGTGATCGGTGCGCTCAACGTCAGCGCCATCGTCGGTTGGCTGGAACGCACCAGCGGCCAGCATATCTTCACCTCCGACATGTACTTCATCAGCAGCCTGCCGTCGCAGTTGCAGTGGGGCGATGTCGCGATCATCTGTACCGCGGGCTTGGTGATGAGCTTCCTGGCCACGTTGTATCCGGCCTATCGCGCGTCGCAGATCGAGCCTGCAATGGCATTGCGCTACGAGTGACCTGTGGCCCACGCCAGCCTGCCTCAGCCTGTCTGGGGCAGGTCGATCACGAAGCGCGTCCATCCCCCTTCACAGCGAGCCTGAATCCCCCCGCCATGGGCCAGTACGATGGATCGGGTGATCGCAAGTCCCAGCCCCGCATGCTCGCTGCTTCCTTCATGGCGCATCGGATCCTCCCGATAGAAGCGGTCGAACAGGCGCGGCAGCGCCTGCGCTGCTATCGCGGGGCCGGTATTGGCGATCTCTATGTGCAATCCCGGTGACAGCGTCACCTCGATGGTCCCACCAGGCGGGGTGAAGCGCAGCGCGTTGTCCAGCAGGTTGGACAGGGCTCGGCGCAGCATGTGCCGGTCGCCCGCTGTTTGCGCTTCGCCGCGGCGCAGCAGGGTGATGCCGGCATCCTCGGCCAGTGGCGCGTAGTACTCCAGCAGTGCGTCGGTCTCGGTCGCCAGGTCCAGGGCCTGACGGCTGGGCATCAGCAGACCGTGGTCGGCCTTGGCCAGGAACAGCATGTCGTTGACCATCTGCGCCATGTGCTGCAGTTCTTCGAGGTTGCCGTGAAGGGCTTCGCGGTATTCCTCCAGGCTGCGGGGGCGGGTGAGGGTGACCTGGGTGTGGGTCAGCAGATTTGACAGCGGCGTGCGCAGTTCATGGGCGATGTCGGCGGAAAACGCCGAGAGGCGCTGAAAGGCATCATCCAGGCGTTGCAGCATGGCGTTGACGGTCTGGCCGAGCTCGGCGAGTTCTTCAGGCAGTTGCGCCACTGGCAGGCGTGTGGTGAGCGAGCGCGCATTGACGCTGGCGGCCACCGCGCCCATCTGGCGCAGCGGTCGCAAGCCTCGGCGTGCAGCCCAGGCGCCGAGGAGGGCTGTGGCCAGCGCGCAGAGCCCGACGGTCAGCCAGATCAGCTGCTGCATGCGTTGCAGAAAGTGCTGATGGTGGGTGATGTCGAGAAACAAGGTGATCTGAGCGTTTGGCAAGGCCTGGCACAGGCTGCGGTAGTCCATGCCGTCACTGTGCAGGGTGGCCAGGCCCGGCTGGCGGTGCTCCTGCGGCAAGCCTGCGCGGCTGTCGAACCACAGCGTACCGTCGTTGCCGCGAATGCGCAGGGCCAGGTCCGACTGGTGGCTGAGCTCGCTGCGCAGCGCCGGCAGGTGGTCGTCCAAGGCTGCGCGGGAGTCGACATCGGCCAGGTGCGCACGCAATTGCGAGAGGCGAGCGCTGAGCAACTGCTGGTCGAGCTCGACGAAGTGGCGCTCACTGGCATGGCTGAACAGCAACCCGGCGCTCAGCGAAACGGCGGCGGTGCAGGCGGCGAACAGCAGGGCCAGGCGCCCGCCGAGGGAGAGTCGGGGCATCAGTCGTGGCGCTCCTCGAGCACGTAGCCCATGCCGCGCACGGTATGGATCAGCTTGTTGGCGTGGTTGTCGTCGATCTTCAGGCGCAGGCGACGGATCGCAACTTCGATCACGTTGGTGTCGCTGTCGAAATTCATGTCCCACACCTGCGAAGCGATCAGCGATTTGGGCAGCACCTCGCCCTGGCGCCGCAGCAGCAACTCGAGCAGGGCGAATTCCTTGGCGGTCAGGTCGATGCGGCTGCCGGCGCGCTCGGCGCGGCGACGGATCAGGTCCAGGCGCAGGTCGGCCAGGGCCAGGGTGGTGTCCTGGGAGGGGCTGGCACCGCGGCGCAGCAGGCTACGTACCCGGGCCAGCAGTTCGGAGAAGGCAAAGGGTTTGACCAGATAATCGTCGGCACCCAGCTCCAGGCCATGGACGCGGTCTTCGACAGCGTCACGCGCGGTAAGGAACAATACCGGCGTGTCCAGCCCGGCCTGGCGCACAGCCTGGAGGATCTGCCAGCCATCCCGGCCCGGCAGCATGACATCCAGGATCAGCAGGTCATGGTCGCCGGTGAGCGCGAGGAATTGACCCGTTTCGCCGTCGCCGGCCAGCTCCGTGGCAAAACCGGCTTCGCTCAGGCCCTGGCGCAGGTATTGGCCGGTCTTGGCCTGGTCTTCGACGATCAGCAGTTTCATGCACTGTCCATTGTCAAAAAGGTAAGCGCACAAGCACTCCAGTTTTCATAGAACAGCCCGGAGTGTCGTGCCGCAGCATTGGCTCAAATGATACGTGACGATCGGCAAGCGCGCCCAAGCTGACAAACTTGTAATCTGCCTGTCAGCCAGCCGCCAGTCCTATGGCCCTAGAGTGGGTCCATCTCTAGCGCACAAACCGGAGTTGCCATGAAACATTTGATTCTCGCCGCTACCCTCGCCGTGGTCAGCCTGCCGGTCTTCGCCGATGGCGCCAAGACCTTCGGCTTCGGCGAACCGGCGCCGGCCTCCAAGGCCACCCGTACCGTCGATGTGGTGCTCAAGGATATCGCCTTCGAGCCCAAGAGCCTGCAGGTCAAGGCCGGCGAGACGGTGCGCTTCGTGGTGATCAACGAAGGCAAGCTGGCTCATGAGTTCAACCTGGGTGACAAGGCCATGCACGTCGAGCACCAGAAGGAGATGGCGGCCATGGCGGGCATGGACCATGGCAACATGGCCGGGATGGACCACAGCCAGATGGGCCATGGCGGCAACGGGCATGATCAGGGCAACACTGTGCTGGTCCAGCCCGGGCAGCGCGCCGAGCTGACCTGGACCTTCCGCAAGTCGGCACCCATCGAGTTCGCCTGCAATGTGCCGGGCCACTATCAGGCGGGCATGGTCGGTCAGTTGATCATCGAGTGACTTCATCCCCAAGGCGGGCTGCAAAACCGGTAGAATGGCGCCATTCCCGCGCTTTCAGGTCAGATACATGCATCCCGCCGCCGAACACTCCCCGCTGGGCAAGTCCAGCGAATACATCGCCACCTACACTCCGTCGCTGCTGTTTCCGATCCCACGCACGGCCAAATGGGCCGAGCTGGGTGTGACCGCACAGACCCTGCCGTGGCAGGGCGTGGACTACTGGAACTGCTTCGAACTGTCGTGGTTGCTGCCCTCCGGCAAACCGGTGGTGGCCATCGGCGAGTTCGCCATTCCGGCCGACTCGCCGAACATCATCGAGTCCAAGTCGTTCAAGCTCTACCTCAACTCGTTGAATCAGACGGTGTTCGCATCGATCGGCGAGCTGCAGGCATGCCTGGAGAAGGACCTGTCCGCTGCGGCAGGCAAGCCTGTGAGTGTTCAGGTTCGAACGCTGGGTGAAGTCGAGCAGCAGGGGGTGGTGGCCTTGCCGGGCCAGTGCATCGATGCGCTGGATGTAAGCATCAGCAACTACGAGCAACCCCAGCCTGAGCTGCTGAGCTGCAACTCGGAGCGTATCGTCGAAGAAACGCTGCACAGCCACCTGCTCAAGTCCAACTGCCCAGTCACCGGCCAGCCTGACTGGGGGAGTGTGGTGGTCGAGTACAAGGGCAGCGCGCTGGATCATGCCAGCCTGCTGACCTATCTGGTGAGCTTCCGCCAGCATGCCGACTTCCATGAGCAGTGCGTCGAGCGGATCTACCTGGACCTGTTGCGCCTGCTGAAGCCTGAGCATCTGACGGTGTATGCGCGTTATGTGCGCCGGGGTGGGTTGGACATCAACCCGTACCGCAGCAACGGGCCGATCAGTGCGCGCAACGGGCGGTTGGTGCGGCAGTAAGGTCAATGCTTGGCGCCCCAACCAGCGCGAGGCTGCTCCTGCAGAGCGTGCGCTGACTGCAGGGCGGCGCCGGGCGGTGAAATCAGATCCCCATGCTGTGCAGCGAGTTGGCAATGCTGCGCAGCGTCGCCGTGAGGTCCGGGTGATCGGCTTCGAAGCGCTCGATGGCCAGATTCACGCCATCGACCAGGTTGTTGTCTGGCGTGGCCTCTTCGAGCTTCAGTTGCGCTTCGATCTGTCGCGCTTCTTCATGCAGGCTGGCGAGTTCTTCTTCCGACAGCGGTACGTTTCGATCCAGTTGCTCGCGCAGGCTGTTGAGGCGCTCTTGCAATTCGCGGGCGGGCATTGGCTGTTCTCCATCAATGACTTGGCAAGCCATGGACCTCGGCGAAGCGGCAAAGGTTCTGGCCTGACTTCAAGCGTAATCCACTTGCCGGCGCTTTGCATGACCGGCATCAACGACGCTGTGTCAGGGTTTTTCACCCTTGCGCCGCCGCTGAGCGATGTCGGCGAGGCAGGTTTCCAGTGATTCCAGGTGGTCGATCACCGAATGCACGCCCAGGCCGAACAGCTCGAGGGTGGCTTTGCCGCGGGCCAACTCCTGCTCCTGTACGCTCATGGCTTGCCACAGATTCGATGCCTGGTCGCACGACGGGCTGCAGGCGGCGAGGCCGACCGTCCACAATCCGGCGTTCAGGCCCGACTGCAACAGGCGCGGCTCGCCACTGACCAGTACGCAGCCGTCGAGGCGATCACTGTTCAATGACATCAAGGCATGCCAGCAGGCATTCGGTGAAGGCCATGGCGAACCGTTGGCGACCTGGCCGGGCAGCCAGTCCGGGAGCACGCTGGCCAGACGCTCGCCTTGATGGTTGTGCAGATCGTCCAGCCAGATGCAGGGTACTTGCTGGCGCCGCAGCTGTTCTAGGGTGTCCAGGGCGCCAGGGGCGGGCAGGGGGCTGCCGTTCGCGGTCTGGACCAGGCAGCCGCGCAGGCCGAACAGCACAGCAGTGAGGGCAGGTGCTTCGTGCATGGCAACATCCCTGAAATACACCGCAGGCTAAACGCCCTTCATGACGGTCGGATGACAGTTGGAAGATGAAACTCTTGTTCACAAAATGTTGAACAAAGGTGTGTAATGCTGGCTGCCTGCCAGATTGCCTTTATACTGGCGCACTATCCAGCACCGCCTTCAGGCGGCTGCCACCGTGAAATCCGATGGAGAAACATCTATGCAGAGGATCGGTGCCGGTGTGATCGAGCGAATCACCCAGGCCTGTGTCTGTGCCAGCCTGTTGCTGGCGCCTGTGGTCGCCACCCAGGCGGCGACCGAGGAAGATCCTTGGGAAGTGGTCAATCGACCGATCTTCAGGTTCAACGACACCATTGATACCTACGCCCTCAAGCCGTTGGCCCAGGGCTATCAGGCCGTCACCCCGCAGTTCCTCGAGGACGGCATTCACAATGTCTTCCTGAACCTGGGCGACGTCGGCAACCTGGTCAACAATGTCCTGCAGCTCAAGCCTCGCGCCGCAGGCATCGACACGGCGCGGCTGATCGTCAACACCACATTCGGCCTGGGTGGCTTCATCGACGTCGGCACCCGCATGGGGCTGCAGCGCAACGACGAAGATTTCGGCCAGACCCTCGGCTACTGGGGCGTGCCCAGCGGGCCATACGTGGTCATTCCGCTGCTTGGGCCAAGCACGGTGCGTGACGGCCTGTCCAAGTACCCGGACTCCTTCACCGAACCCTACCGCTATATCGATCATGTACCGACCCGCAACTCGATCTTCGCCCTGAACGTGATCGATACCCGCGCCAGCCTGCTGTCGGCAGAGAAGCTGATGCAGGGCGACAAGTACATTTTCATCCGCAACGCCTACCTGCAGAACCGCGAGTTCAAGGTCAAGGACGGCGAAGTCGAAGACGACTTCTGAGTCAGGCGAACAGAAGAAGGCGACCGCAAGGGTCGCCTTCTTCGTTTTGGCGCAATGTGAGAATGGGGCATTGGGGCACTGAATCCTTTTCACGCCTGGTGCGTTCAGCTTCTCTCCGATTGGCGGCACAATGGCGGTCGTTCTCATTCTCAAGGGTGGCTGGCCCCATGGCGGCATTCAAGCGCTCCGATCTGGCGGACCTGAACGTGTTCTTCACCATTGCTCGCCGCGGCAGTTTCGTCGATGCCGCCAACGAACTCGGGCTGACCGCCTTGGCGTTGAGCCACACGATGAAGAAGCTCGAAGATCGCCTTGAAGTCCGCCTGCTCAATCGTACCAACCTTCGGTGGCACTGACGGCCGCCGGCAGCGATCTCATGCAGTCCCTGGCCCAAGGCTTCGAGGCCATCGGCCACGGCCTCAATAACCTCGAAGACTACCGCAAGGCGCCAGTCGGCCGCCTGCGTCTGAACATTCCCCATGACGCCGGGCGCCTGCTGATCCTGCCGGTGCTTGATCAGTTTTTGTCGCGCTTTCCCCAGGTGCACCTCGACCTGGTGATGGACGACCGCATGCTCGACATCGTTGCCGAAGGCTTCGATGCCGGTATCCGCTTCGGTGCAACCGTGCCCAGGACATGATCGCAGGGGTTGCTCGGCACGCTCGACGATCTGGGCGTGGGTTGCATCGCCTTCTCGCCGTTGGCCCAGGGCATGCTCACCGACAAGTATCTGCAGGGCGTGCCGAGTGAATCGCGCGCCACCCGTGGCGGCTCGCTGCCCTCGCGCATGCTCGGCGATGACAACCTGGCGCGCATCCGCAGCCTCAATGACATCGCCCAGGCCCGCGGCCAGACCCTGGCGCAGATGGCGATTGCCTTGGTGCTGCGTGACTCGCGGGTGTCCTCGACGCTGATCGGCGCTCGCACACTGGCGCAACTCGACGACTCCCTCGATGCCGTGGGCAATCTGCAGTTCACCGCCGACGAGCTGGCCGCCATCGACCGTCATGCCACCGATGGTGGTGTCGACCTGTGGAGTGTGTCGTCGAACATCGGTCGTCGCTGAACCCTGATCCTTTCAAGACTTGCCCTCGAGTGGCTCCAGGCATTTACATCCTGTAATTGTCTGGCCGCTCAAGGGCTTTTCTATGCCCAACCGTACGCCAAACGGCCCCGCCAAATAACCGCTGGTGATTAGCACAGCGAACTCGACCCTCGTATGCTTGAAACGCCCCGCGGATGGGAGTACCGTCTGCGCCTTACAGGGCACCACTGCGATTTGCTGGACAGGTTTTCTTGTCCTACACCTCAAAGAGAAGTGGTCACAGAGTATTCCAGTAGCCGTCCGTCGCCCTTGCCGATGCCCGCTACGCCAACCAATCGGCGCCGTTCGCCCACATGCAGAAAACCAGTGCAACGCTGCTGATCATCGATGACGACGACGTGGTTCGTGCAAGCCTCGCCGCCTATCTGGAAGACAGTGGCTTCAGCGTCCTCCAGGCCGGTAATGGCCAGCAGGGGCTCCAGGTCTTCGAAGAACACCAGCCCGACCTCGTGATTTGCGATCTGCGCATGCCGCAGATGGGCGGCCTCGAACTGATCCGCCGGATCACCGAGCACGCTCCGCAGTTGCCCGTGATCGTGGTGTCCGGTGCCGGCGTCATGAGCGATGCGGTCGAGGCCTTGCGCCTGGGCGCGGCCGACTACCTGATCAAGCCGTTGGAAGACCTTGCCGTGCTCGAGCACTCGGTGCGCCGTGCGCTCGATCGTTCGCGCCTGGTGCTCGAGAACCAGCGCTACCGCGACAAGCTCGAAGCTGCCAACCGGGAGCTGGAGGCCAGTCTGCACCTGTTGCAGGAAGACCAGACCGCCGGCCGCCAGGTGCAGATGAACATGCTGCCGGAAAAGCCGTGGACCGCGGGCGACCTGTCGTTCGACCACCAGATCATTCCCTCGCTCTACCTCTCCGGCGATTTCACCGATTATTTCCGCGTCGACGAGCGCCGCATCGCCTTCTACCTGGCCGACGTATCCGGCCATGGGGCGTCCTCGGCATTCGTCACCGTGCTGCTCAAGTTCATGACCACCCGCCTGCTGTTCGAATTCAAACGCAACGGCAAGATGCGCGAGTTCAAGCCGTCGCAGGTGTTGGCGCACATCAACCGTGGCCTGATCAACTGCAAGCTGGGCAAGCATGTGACCATGGTCGGCGGGGTGATCGACGAAGAGACCGGCCTGATGACTTACAGCGTTGGCGGCCATCTGCCGCTGCCGGTGCTCTACACCCCGGGCCAGGCCCGCTACCTGGAAGGCCGTGGCCTGCCGGTGGGGCTGTTCGATGAAGCCACCTACCAGGACCATGTGCTCGAGCTGCCGCCGCGCTTCAGCCTCACGCTCATGTCCGATGGCATTCTGGACCTTTTGCCCGGGGATACACTCAAAGATAAGGAAGCGGCCTTGCCGGAAATCGTCAAGACCGCGGGGGGCAGCCTGGACGGGCTGCGCCAACGATTCGGATTGGCTACGCTTGGGGAGATGCCGGATGATATCGCCCTATTGGTGTTGAGCAGGAACCTTCAATGAGTACCGGTAGAATCCAGTTCGCCGAGCAGAGCGGTACCTTTGTACTGAAATTCGTCGGTGAAGTGCGCCTGACCCTGTGTTCGGCGCTGGATGCGACGATCGAGAAGATCTTCACCGCACTGAACTTCTCGGCCATCGTCATTGACCTGACCGAAACCGAGAGCATCGACAGCACTACTCTGGGCCTGCTGGCCAAGCTGTCGATCCTGTCGCGGCAGAAGGTTGGCCTGCTGCCGACCGTGGTCACCACCAACCCGGACATTTCCCGGTTGCTGCAGTCGATGGGGTTCGACCAGGTATTCAACATCGTCGACCGCCCGCTGCCATGCCCGGATTGCCTGAGCGACTTGCCATCGCAGGATCAGAACGAAGAAGTGGTGCGCTCCAAGGTGCTGGAGGCGCACAAGATCCTCATGGGCCTGAACGACTCCAACCGCGAAGCGTTTCGTGATCTGGTGAGTGCACTGGAGCGCTCCTGATTCGGTGCCAATGGCGCCCTGTATCCGCTAGCGCTCCACCTCATGACTGCGCACGAACTCAGTCGCTTCACTTCCTTCGGCACTCAGCTGGACAACCCGCGCCGGCCGCCCCTGCTCGTCGAAGAATACCTGCCCCAGGCCCGCGCCATTCCACAGTCGCTCCCCGGCCTTGCTTCGGCTTGGCACGCGTGGCACCACCTCCATCGATCGGCGCTTTGTGAACCAGTTGAGTGGCGAGCGTGGTGAGTACAGCCAGCGGTTCAGGCGGTCGAGCACATCCAGCAGGCGCACTGGAAAGGTGTTCTTGATCCCGCTGCTGGTAACCTGCCACAGGTGTGGGCTGCGTTGGCGGTGGCGGATCAGCACCTCGTAGACGAATGAATAATGCACATCCCCGGACAGAATCACGTAGTGCCCTGGCGTGCGGGAATGACGGAAGATATTCAGGATCACCTGCGCGGAGCCGCGATGGGCCATCCAGTTCTCGGCGTCCACCAGCAGCGGGTAGCCCAGCGCAGTGAACACCCGCTGCACCGTCTCGATCAGCTTGACCCCGAAAATCGGCGCCGGTGACACGATGATTGCCGATGGATGATCGAGCAGGGCCTGCTGCAGTTCGCACAGCGCCTCCCAGTCGAGCAGCCCGGACGGTTTGCCCAGCTTGCTTTCGCTGCGCCAGCGCCGGGTGCGGGTGTCCAGCACGCGCAACGGTGGGTTGCTGGGCAGGTCGTACTGCCAGCCCTGGAAACGCAGCAGGTCGCCGATCAGTGTATCCAGGGCCTCACCGTCCAATGCGCCCTGCGGTGCATTTGCAGTCAGTGCCTGCAACCCTTCGACCAGCGTCGTACAGCCCTCGGGGTCATTGCCCCAGCCTTGGCACAGCAGGTAGCCGAGCAGGGCGTTGCCGATGATCCGGCGCGAGAAGGGGTGGCCATAGGCGGTCTGTTCCCATTGCGCCGACAGGTTCCAGTCATCGGTGATGTCGTGGTCGTCGAAGATCATCAGGCAGGGCAGGTGGGCCATGGCGCGCGCCACTTGACCCAGGCCGTCGCGGAACGCCTCGATCAGCGGCAGTTCGTTCTGATAGCGCTGCTGGCGCGCGGCAGTGAGCCCCTCGGGCGCCTCCAGCTCCACCAGTGTCCAGGGCGTGGACGACCAGACCAGCAGGTACATGGCCATGACCTCGGCAAAGGTCACCAGGTGGTTGTCGGCATTGCTCGACGAGAAGATCGGCTTGCGCTTGCCCCGGAAGAAGCGTTGGCGCAGCGGCTCATTGCCCTGCTGGGCGGGCAGCAGGTCGGCGCGATGGTAGTAGCAGGCGGGGTGACGATAGAGCGCCTGGCTGCTGTCGACCAGCGCGCCGTCGAGGGGCTCGTCGAATAGCTTCAGGCGTTCGATCAACCCGTGGATGGCCTTGAGCGTGGGGCCGGCGACATCGTCTGCATAGACCTGGTCGCCGGTCATCATCAGCAGTGCCGGGCGTTGTTCGGGAGGGGGATTGTCGAGCAGCAGGCGGTCGGCGCAGAGCAGGCCGTCGGCGGCGGGGTGATGGGGTTTGCGGCACGAGCCGTGCAGCAACGGATCGATACGTTTGCGCAGAACGAAGCTCGGGCGGCAGGCACCTGGGTAGAGCAGGTGCGGTGCCCAGTCGGCGATGCCCTGGCCATTGTCCAGGTGCAGGTCGTAGCCCAGCGCGACGTCCTCGGGCAGTGCCTGGTCGATGTGCACTTCCAGCAGATGGACGAAGGCATGCTGGCCGATCGGAACGACCCGACACTCCAGGTGGGTACTGACCTGCGCGCCGTCCAGCACGAATCGAGGGTTCAGCGGGCGCGAGCCGACCAGCCAGATGGCCAGGCGTTGCGGTTCCAGGCGGCGCAGCACGGGGCCGGCGAGGACGAGGGGGAGGGTGGTGGTCATTGCTTCCATCTGTTGGGAGGCTGCCGGCCCCATCGCGGGACAAGCCCGCTCCCACAGCGGCACTTATCCCATGGCAGGGAACATGCTTCTGTGGGAGCGGGCTTGTCCCGCGAT
>NZ_JBNFMU010000211.1:0-22693 GCF_049942315.1 Pseudomonas wayambapalatensis | reverse complement strand
GGTGCCCTTGAGATCGAGCGCCGCCCGCGCGGCGCTTCGCGGGCAAGCCCGCTCCCCCGCTTTTTTCCGGCCAATGAATCCCTTGCCACCAGCACGCAACCCCCCGGTTTGTACGACTCGGTCCAGCGCCGTGCGCCAAAGGGGTCGCGAGAAAATGTCACAGGATTCATTGGCCCGAAACAAATGTGGGAGCGGGCTTGCCCGCGAAGCGCCGCGCGGGCGGCGCTCGATCTTTCGGACGAAAAACCCTTCAAGCCTGGCGCTCAACAGGCGAAAAATCCCCCAAGCCAACCCGGCAGAATTCTGACCCCCAGGTCCGGTTCCGCCGCCCGGCAGCATTGCCCTCTGGCGGGTGCCGAAAGCCGTCGAATTAGGCTAGAATGCACGGCCTCTAAGCACACCCCTTCCTGAGGCTGTCCCGACGATGTTGATCCTGCGCGGCGCTCCTGCCCTTTCTGCCTTTCGCCACGGTAAATTACTCGAGCAACTGAGCCAGAAAGTCCCCGCTGTTACTGGTTTGTATGCCGAATTTGCCCACTTCGCCGACGTCGACGGCGAGCTGACCGCCGACCAGCAGCAGGTGCTGGGGCGTCTGCTCAAGTACGGCCCGAGCGTGCCGGTACAGGAGCCGAGCGGCCGCCTGTTCCTGGTCGTGCCGCGTCTGGGCACCATTTCGCCCTGGGCTTCCAAGGCCAGCGACATCGCCCACAACTGCGGCCTGCAGTCGATCCAGCGCCTGGAGCGCGGCATCGCCTACTACGTTGCCGGCTCGCTCAGCGACGCCGACGCCGCGCAGGTCGCGGCCGAACTGCACGATCGCATGACCCAGCGCGTGCTGACGCAACTGGAACAGGCCGCTGACCTGTTCAGCCACGCCCAGCCCAAGCCGATGACCTCGGTCGACATTCTCGCAGGTGGCCGCGCCGCCCTGGCCCAGGCCAACGTCGACCTGGGCCTGGCCCTGGCCGAAGACGAGATCGACTACCTGGTCAACGCTTTCCAGGGGCTCAAGCGCAACCCGAACGACATCGAGCTGATGATGTTCGCCCAGGCCAACTCCGAGCACTGCCGCCACAAGATCTTCAACGCCAGTTGGGACATCGACGGCCAGGCTCAGGAAAAGAGCCTGTTCGGCATGATCAAGAACACCTACCAGATGCACAACGAAGGTGTGCTGTCTGCGTACAAGGACAATGCCTCGGTGATCGTCGGCAACGTCGCCGGCCGCTTCTTCCCGAACCCTGAAACCCGCCAGTACGGTGCGGTGCAGGAGCCGGTGCACATCCTGATGAAGGTCGAGACGCACAACCACCCGACCGCCATCGCGCCGTTCTCCGGCGCCTCCACCGGCTCCGGCGGCGAGATTCGCGACGAAGGCGCCACCGGCCGGGGCGCCAAGCCCAAGGCCGGCCTCACCGGCTTTACCGTCTCCAACCTGCGCATCCCGGGCTTCGAGCAGCCATGGGAGCAGGCCTACGGCAAGCCGGAGCGTATCGTCGACGCCCTCGACATCATGATCGAAGGCCCGCTGGGCGGCGCTGCGTTCAACAACGAATTCGGTCGTCCGGCCCTGACCGGTTACTTCCGCACCTTCGAGCAGTCCATCAACACCCCGCACGGTGAAGAAGTACGCGGCTACCACAAGCCGATCATGCTCGCTGGCGGCATGGGCAACATCCGCGAAGACCACGTGCAGAAGGGCGAGATCACCGTTGGCGCCAAGCTGATCGTGCTCGGTGGCCCGGCCATGCTGATCGGCCTGGGCGGCGGCGCTGCCTCGTCGGTGGCCACCGGTGCCAGCTCGGCTGACCTGGACTTCGCCTCGGTACAGCGCGAAAACCCGGAAATGGAGCGCCGCTGCCAGGAAGTCATCGACCGCTGCTGGCAGTTGGGCGACGCCAACCCGATCGCCTTTATCCACGACGTCGGTGCCGGCGGCATCTCCAACGCCTTCCCGGAGCTGGTCAACGACGGTGGCCGCGGTGGCCGCTTCGAGCTGCGCAACGTGCCCAACGACGAGCCGGGCATGGCCCCGCACGAAATCTGGAGCAACGAATCGCAGGAGCGTTACGTGCTGGCCGTCAGCGCCGTCGATTTCGAGCGCTTCAAGGCCATCTGCGAGCGTGAGCGCTGCCCGTTCGCGGTGGTCGGCGAGGCCACCGAAGAACAGCACTTGACTGTCACCGACAGCCACTTCAAAAACACGCCGGTCGACATGCCGCTCGACGTGCTGCTGGGCAAGCCGCCACGCATGCACCGTTCGGTCACTCGCGAAGCCGAGCTGGGCGATGATTTCGACCCGAGCGAGCTGGACCTCGACCAGGCTGTGCAGCGCGTGCTGAGCCACCCGGCCGTGGCCAGCAAGAGCTTCCTGATCACCATCGGCGACCGCACCATCACCGGCCTGGTCGCCCGCGACCAGATGGTCGGCCCGTGGCAGGTGCCGGTGGCCGACTGCGCCGTCACCGCCACCAGCTTCGACGTCTACACCGGCGAAGCCATGGCCATGGGCGAGCGTACACCGCTGGCACTGCTGGATGCCCCGGCGTCCGGGCGCATGGCCATCGGCGAAACCATCACCAATCTGGCCGCCTCGCGCATCGACAAGCTGTCCGACATCAAGCTGTCGGCCAACTGGATGTCCGCTGCCGGCCACCCGGGTGAAGACGCGCGCCTGTACGACACCGTCAAGGCTGTCGGCATGGAGCTGTGCCCCGAGCTGGGCATCACCATTCCGGTCGGCAAAGACTCGATGTCGATGAAGACCAAGTGGAGCGAAGAGGGCGTCGAGAAGAGCGTCACCTCGCCGATGTCGCTGATCATCACAGGCTTCGCCCCGGTCACCGACATCCGCAAGACCCTCACCCCGCAACTGCGCATGGACAAGGGTGAAACCGACCTGATCCTGATCGACCTGGGCCGCGGCAAGAACCGCATGGGCGCCTCGATCCTGGCCCAGACCTACGGCAAGATCGCCGCCCAGGCACCGGACGTCGACGACGCCGAAGACCTCAAGGCGTTCTTCGCCGTGATCCAGGGCCTGAACGCCGACGGTCACCTGCTGGCCTACCACGACCGTTCCGACGGCGGCCTGGTCACCACCGTGCTGGAAATGGCCTTCGCCGGTCATTGCGGCCTCGACCTGCAACTCGATCCGCTGACCGACAGCAAGGGCGACGTGCCGGCCATCCTCTTCAACGAAGAGCTGGGCGCGGTCATCCAGGTTCGCCAGGACGCCACTCCGGACGTATTGGCCCAGTTCAGCGCCGCCGGCCTGGGCGAGGAGTGCGTCGCGGTGATCGGCAAGCCGGTCAACAACGGTGAGGTGTCCATCAGCCTGAACGGCGAAGTGCTGTTCGACGATGACCGCCGCATGCTGCAGCGCCAGTGGGCCGAGACCAGCTACCAGATCCAGCGCCTGCGCGACAACGCCGACTGCGCCGACCAGGAGTTCGATGTCCTGCTCGAAGAGGACAATCCAGGCCTGTCGGTCAAGCTCGGCTACGACGTCAACGACGACGTTGCCGCGCCTTACATCAAGAAGGGTGTGCGGCCGCAAGTGGCGATCCTGCGTGAGCAGGGCGTCAACGGCCAGGTCGAGATGGCTGCGGCCTTCGACCGTGCAGGCTTTGCCGCCATCGACGTGCACATGAGCGACATCCTCGCCGGTCGTGTCGACTTCGAAGCCTTCAAGGGCCTGGTCGCCTGCGGTGGCTTCTCCTACGGCGACGTACTGGGTGCCGGTGAAGGCTGGGCCAAGTCGGCGCTGTTCAACAGCCGTGCCCGCGATGCCTTCCAGGCCTTCTTCGAGCGTACCGACAGCTTCGCCCTGGGCGTGTGCAACGGTTGCCAGATGATGTCCAACCTGCACGAACTGATCCCGGGCACCGAGTACTGGCCGCACTTCGTGCGCAACCGCTCGGAGCAGTTCGAAGCGCGTGTAGCCATGGTCGAGGTGCAGAAGTCCAACTCGATCTTCCTGCAGGGCATGGCCGGTTCGCGCATGCCGATCGCCATCGCCCACGGTGAAGGCCATGCCGAGTTCGCCAGCGAAGAGGCGCTGCTGGAAGCCGACCTGTCCGGTTGCGTGGCCCTGCGTTTCGTCGACAACCACGGCAAGGTCACCGAGCAGTACCCGGCCAACCCGAACGGTTCGCCACGGGGCATCACCGGCCTCACCAGCCGCGACGGTCGCGTCACCATCATGATGCCGCACCCTGAGCGTGTGTTCCGCGCCGTGCAGAACTCCTGGCGTCCGGATGACTGGCAGGAAGACGCCGCGCTGATGCGCATGTTCCGCAACGCGCGGGTGTGGGTGAACTAAGCGGTGCACAAGCTCGCCTTCTTCGTCCCCGCCAGCCATGTCGAAGTGGTCAAGGCCGCCGTGTTCGCTGCTGGAGGCGGACGTATCGGTGACTACGATCACTGTGCCTGGCAGACACTTGGCCAGGGTCAGTTCCGCCCGTTGGATGGCAGCCAGCCATTCCTCGGGCAGGTTGGCCAGGTCGAGGTGGTGGAGGAGTGGAAGGTGGAGCTGGTGGTGGCCGATGAGCGGGTTCGTCAGGTGGTTGCTGCATTGAAGCAGAGCCATCCTTATGAAACGCCGGCGTATGAGGTCTGGCCTTTGCTCGACGTCTGAATGCGCTGAAGTTTCGCTGCTGCAAACCGACAAGCCCCGGCAGTCTCCTGCCGGGGCTTGTCGTTTCTACAGGTTTTAACTGAACAGCCCTTTCAGACGTTCCCAGGCGCTTTCATCCACCGCTGGCGCCTCATGATGGTGATGGAGCTCTTCGAAGACGGCTGGGTTGCTGGATTTCTGGATTTCCTTGGGATGCTCGCTAGCCCATTTGCTGACCAGTTCGTCCTGCCATTCGCTGTCATTGGGGTGGGTAAAGTAGCTGCGCGCTACCTTGACCGGATCGCGCAACCGGCCGCCCTGCCAGTATTTGTACATGGCGAAGCCGACATCGCGCACCGCAACCCGGGCCATCAGAGTGGCCAAGGTATGCAGCGGATGCACGTCATGGTCCTTGGCAAGCTGGGAGTGGGTCGGATTGGTCGAACCGGTGAGCATGGGATTGCCCATCCTGTACGTCTGGATATCGTCGACCGAGTTGCCGATCAGGTTGAGGATGGCGCGATAGCCGATCTTGGGCAGGTCGGTTGCAAGGCGCAGCGGTGAGCCCGTGATCCAGGAAACGCGCCTCGCCACATTGAACCCGGGAAGGTCCGCCAACGTGTCGCGAATTTCCAGTGCACTGTTCAGGTGTTCCTGCCACTGCGGATCGGGGTGATCCTGAAGCAGGATCAGCAGCGCCAGTTCAGTGTCCGAGCGTTGCCCTGGCGTGATGTTCTCGAAGTCGCCGGAGGGCGCGAAGAGTACTTTGGCCATCGGCCCGGCCAGGCTGGCTATCACATCGCTACCGGCGAACATGCCAGTGACAATGGGCCAGCCGTGCTTGCAGTCGGCTTGTGCGGTCCAGGTCAGTACAGTGTCGTGACCCTGCTTGTGCAGGCTCAATTCGGCGTAGTTGGAGTGGGCGAAGTAATCTTCCAGCACGTGCAGTGCTGCACCGAATTCGCGCATGCCCTCAGGGGTCGGGCCGGCCGCCATTGCCTCGCGTAGTCGTCCGCACATGTAATCGACCGAACTGAAGATGTGGCGTTTCATGGACGTATCCGGATCGACCTGCAACCGCGGATCGTCCTGTGCCACAGGCGGCTCGAAGTCTGCATCGATGGTGCGCGGATCAGTCACTGACGAGCTGGGGTTGTAGGGATTGTCGATGTGCTCGGTAGGACGATACACCCCGAGCATCTGCGGTGTGATCACGTAGTGCGCGCGCTCTTGCGGCGTGGATTGCAGGCTGGGGAATGCCTTGAGCGCCAGCAGGTCTACGAGTTGGGTCAGGACTTTCCGGGAAAGCTTGCGCGGGAACTCTTTGGGCGCGTCCTCGGCGCGGACCAGCTTGGGATCGAGCAACTGCGAGTAGTCGCGCAACCAGTTGCCGAAATAGATCGCCTTGCGTTGTTGCTCATTGAACCCGGCGTACTTGAGGTCTTCCTCGATCGACTCATGCCCCCAGGACATTTCAGGGTTTTTCTTGTCGCCCTTGCCCGCAGAAAAGCCCTCGGTGCTGCCTTCATTGGTGTTGGCGCGTTGCGCATGTTCATCCTGGCTCTGGCGGATGAACATGCGCATGGCCTGGTCATCGGCTCGCAGGGTGATGGTTCGGCCTGCTTCGGTCAGCTGGGCGATCAGCAGATCACCGCTTGGGCCTGACTCCATGGAGCCGATCAGGTAGGCGAAGCGCGCACCTTCCTCGAGTTCTGCATCCTCGGCCACCGAGGCTAAGCCATCGTCCAGGCCTTTCGCGAAGTCTTGGCGCAGAAGGTTGTCCAGGTGATGACCGAACTCGTGCAGCAGGATGGTCGCCAGTTCACAGGCTGCCTGTGGCTGCAGCAGCGCGCCAGCGATCACCTCGGGATGCAGGTGGATGATACGCGTGGCATTGTCGTAGCAGGCTTTGCCCGCCACCTTTTGGCTGACCTGGTGTACAGGGTTGCTCAACGTGCCGTCGCGCAGTGCGTCCTGCAGCTGCTGGTAGCAACTGTCTGGCAGGTCGTCACCGAACACAGGGATGAGCATTTCGCGAAAGGCCTGTGCTGAGAGCGGCCGGCTGATTTCGGTGAGTCGATCAAGAGCGAAGCGGGTGTGCAGGCTTAGTGGGATCATGCTGGGGACTCATCAACTGACGGAGCCCCAGCATGTGAGCCGCGTGGTGCAAGAGGGAGCAGGCAACGCCTCCCGCTGTAGGCGCTACGGAAGGCAGGAGCGGTTTTGAAGGGCCCCGCAGGCCAGCAGGCCGATCTCGAACAGCAACCACATCGGGATGGCGAGCATGGTCTGGGAGAACACGTCAGGAGGCGTGAGGATCATACCGGCCACGAAACAGCCGACGATCACGTAGGGCCGGCTACGGCGCAAGCTGGCAACATCGGTCATGCCTGCCCAGACCACGATGAAGGTCGCCACCGGAATCTCGAATGCCAGGCCGAACGCCAGGAAAAGCGCGAGGATGAAGTCCAGGTACTGGCTGATGTCGGTCATCATTGCCACGCCTTCGGGCGTCACGCTGGCGAAGAAGCCGAACATCATCGGAAACACCAGGAAGAACGCGAATGCCATGCCGCCGTAGAACAGCAGGATGCTCGACACCAGCAGCGGCAGGGCGATGCGTTTCTCCCGCCGATACAGCCCCGGCGCGATGAAGCCCCAAGCCTGATGCAGCAGCACTGGCATGCTGATGAACAGCGCGCACATGGCCGTCAGCTTGAAGGGCGTGAGAAACGGCGAGGTGACGCTGGTCGCGATCATGCTCGCGCCTTCGGGCAGGAAGCGGCGCAGCGGTTCGGAGAACAGGGTGTAGAGGGTCTGGGCGAAGGGGAACAACCCGGCGAACGCCAGGGCAATGGCCAGCAGGCAACGCACCAGGCGCTTGCGTACGTCACGCAGGTGTTCGGTCAGCGGCATTGCCGACCTTCCGTGGATAGCGAAGCTCATGATCTACCTTCCCTGGCGGGGGCTTCATCGAGGCTGACACCCTGGCGGATATCCTGCTCCAGTTTGCGCAGCGCCGCATCGTCCAGGGCTGGCATGTCGATTTCCCGCTCGACCTGGGCGCGCAGCATGTTCATGGCCTGCCGCGCCTGCCCAAGGCCGCGCCCGACGGTGCGCATCGCCACCGGCAGGCGTTCGGGCCCCAGGACCAGCAGAGCGACGACGCCAACCAGCAGCAGTTCGCTGAAACCGATCTCGAACATCAGCCTTGGCGATCCGTTGGCTGCTGTTGAACCTGTGCGTTGGGTGATGCGCTGCTGTTGTCGTCACCGCCCATCGACTTGCGAAAACCCTGGATCGCTTCGCCGACATCGCTGCCCAGGCCTTTGAGGCGCTTGGTGCCGAACAGCAGGAAAACGATCAGCAGCACGATCACCAGTTGCCAGATGCCTATACCGCCCATTTGTGAGCCCCCCTGTAAGGTCATGAAAAGGAAGGCCAATCCTGCCTGCTTCAGATGACGCCAACGTGACTGTCGAAAGGCTTTGCCATGTGCTTGCAACACGCACCGTGTTGACTGGCGCCTCCACGGATGAAGAGGCGCGGTGCAATGGGTGGCGGGCGACAACAGGGTGCAGCGTTGCTGATGGTGATGGTGGCGCTGGCGATGCTTGCGGCGGGCCTGGCCTGGCTGGTGGAGGAGGGGCGTCGCCAGGTCGATGAAACGCGCTTGCTGCGTCAGCGCGTGCAGGTGCGGGCGATGGAGCAGGCTGGCCTTGCCTATGCCAGCCAGGCCCTGCGCGATCCGGCCTGGCGCGCCAGCCCTCTGTTCTGGCAGGCCCTGCGCGGCCAGGCGCTGGAGTATGACTTTGGGGCAGGCAAGGCACGCCTGCGGGTGCGCGACCAGCACACCTGCTTCAACGTCAATGCCTTGCTGGGCGAAGACGCCGAGCGTGCCGAGCGTCAGCTGCGCCGGTTGCTCGGCGACGACATGGCGGCCGAGCGATTGGTCGACGCCCTGGCCGATTGGCTGGACGCTGACAGCGACACGCGCCTGCAAGGTGCCGAGAGCGGCCAGTACCTGCGTCAGCAGCCACCGCGTCTGGCGGCCAACCAGGCGATGCTCGACCCGAGCGAACTGAACCTGCTGCTCGAGCCCGATGCCGGACGCCAGGGGCGTTATCCGATGCTGTGCGCATTGCCGCAGACCAGCGGCTGGCGGCTCAATGCCAATGCCTTGAACCTGGAGCACCTGCCGTTGCTTGAGGCGCTCTACGAGGGGCACTTTTCCCGATCGCTGCTCAGCCGGATCATCAGTAATCGGCCGGCTTCGGGTTATGTCGATGCAGGAGCGTTACGCCAGGCGCTGGGCGCTTTGGATGACGAGAGCTTTGCCCGGTTGAGCGAGGGGTTGTTGCTCAACAGCGGGCTCTTCCTGTTGCAGCTTTCGTTCGAGGAAGAGGGGCGGTCGGTGCGCAGTCAGTTTCAGATCGAGGCGCTGGGGGTGGTGCAGTGGCATGCGCGGGTGCCGGCGCAGCAGGTGCGGGTGCTGGGGCGGGAACCGATGGCCTGGTAAGCCTGACCTGCCCGCGAAGAGGCCGGTGCAGCCAGCACAAGGCTGACTGCCCGGCCTAGGCTCAGGCGGTCCCGATTTCCCCGCCATCATTCCGTTGAATCACCACGGTAGATGCCCGTGGTCGCACCCGGCTCCCTGCCGGGGTCGCATCTGTCGCCTTGTCGGTATACGGCCAGTTCCCCGGGTGCTGGATGTTGATGAACAGCGTCTTGTTGTCCGGCGTGAAGCTGATCCCCGTCACCTCGCAGCCGTTAGGGCCGACGAAGAAGCGCCGCAGGTCCACCTGGTTCTGGGCGTTGACCGGGATCTGCTTGCCGGTGGCATCGACCAGGTCGGTGGGGATCACCGCCAGCAACTGGTCATTGGTGTAGCTGGTCAAGGTGGTCTCTCCGTTGTCGGTCTCGAACCACAGCACCCCACGGCTATCGAAGCTCATCCCGTCTGGGCTGGCGAACTGGTTCAGTTCGGTCAGGCCCGAGCGGTTGATATCCGGTGTACCGGCAGCGTTGGCGCCGAACACGAAGATGTCCCAGGTGAAGCTCTTGTGATCGTCGCTGTCGTGCCAGCGGATGATGTGGCCATGGCGGTTCGGGCCGCGCGGGTTGGCCGCATCCACCTTGGCGGCAGTACGCGCGCTGTTGTTGGTCAGGGTCAGGTAGACATCGCCGTTGAGCGGGTTGACGGCGGTCCACTCAGGGCGGTCCATCGGCGTCGCGCCGACTGCGTCAGCCGCGCCGCGGGTGTTGAGGATGATGCCCGGCAGATCACCGTACAGCGCCCCCAGCGTGCTCCCGGCGGTGGTGGGGGTGGCCACGTCCAGCAGCAGCCATACGCCCTTGCCGTCGGCATTGAAGCGGGCGACGTAGAGCTTGCCCTTGTCCATGTACTTGGCACCGGTGGCCAGGCGGTCGGCCGGGTTGGCGTCGGCTGGATCCCATACGGCGTCGGAGACGAACTTGTACAGGTACTCGTTGTTCGAGTCGTCGCCGGTGTACCACACCAGCGGCTTGCCCGCGACCGGCAGGCCCGGGCAGCAGCCCTCGTGGCGGAAGCGGCCAAGGGCGGTGCGCTTCACTGCAAGGGTGGCGCTGTTGTACGGGTCGATCTCGACGATGTAGCCATAGGTGCTGGCTTCGTTGCGGTAGTCGTCGGTGGCGCTGGCGCCGGTCGGGGTCACGTTGAAGCGGGCGAACTCGCCGTTGACCTCGCTGGCGTCGCCAGCAACGGTTTCCCACTTGTACTGGCCGCCGCTGGCACTGACGCCGATGCGCACCTGGTCAGCCGGGCGCACACCCTTGTTGACGAAGATGCCAGGCCAGTTCTCCTCGCAGGTCAGGTAGGTGCCCCACGGCGTGTAGCCGTTGCCGCAGTTGTTGTTGGTGCCGCGCGCCTGGGTGCCGGTCGGCGAGAACTTGGTCTTGACGTGATCGGTGCCGCGCATAGGGCCGGCGATGTCCATCAACGAGGCAGTGGTGAAGCGGCGGTTGAGCGGGTCGTTCTGCATTACCTGCCAGCGGCCGTTGACCTTGCTCAGCCGCACCACGCCAGCGCCGTGGGCGTTGATCTCCTTGCGCACTTCTTCGACCGGGCGCTTGCCGGTGCCATCGGTGGTCGGGCCGTTCGGGTGCAGCGCGTCGGCTTCGATGTATTCGAAGTTGATCGCCAGCAACCCATCGTCGGAGCTGCCGTTGATGGGGAAGAAGTGCATGCCGTCATGGTTCATGCCCATCGCGTTGGCCTGATCGGTCGAGGTATTGCTGCCGTCGGACTTCCACGGATTGCCGTTGCTGTTCAGCGGCGTGCCCCACGGCGCGATCACATAGGCGCTGTAACCGGGGGCAATGACGCAGGCGTCGGTGCGCGAGCCGGCGATGGACTGGAAGCCCAGCTTGAGCTTGGCTGGTGGTTCGGTCACAGGCGGCTCGGTGGCCGGGTCATCGTGATGTGAGCTGCCGCCACCCCCGTCGAAACAGGCGGTCAGGCCGGTGCCTGCGATCATCGCGATGGCCGCCCCGAGGCTGCCGCGCATCACGGTACGACGGCTCAGGTAGGTGTCCATCACGCTGGCCATCGGCAGGTTGCCGCTCTGGTTCCGGTCCAGGTTATCGCCGGTTTCTCGACTCATCAGGGTGTCCTTGTAATGGCTGAGTAAGAGGAACCGAGACTGTAGGGGGCAAGTATGATGATTGATTGGCAAAAATGTTAACGAGGTTTTAAAACCAACCGCTATTAGTAACAAGATTTTTCAGACCTTTCCGGCATGGCCTGTCGGATTTCTGCCATCAAACTGTCACGCAGCCACCCCAATATCCGGGGCCGAACGTGAACTCAGGTTAAGGATGGCGGGGGCGATGGCGAGCAGTGTGCGCAGACGCGAAGTGATTGGCTGGATGGGCGTCGGGGCCTTGGCGCCTTTGTTGGGCGCCTGCTCCGCGATCCCCGGTCAGCGCGGCGGCGACGCCTCGCTCGAACTGCTCTATGTCGCCGACACCCTCGATGCCCGCGAGCCTGGCCTGCCAGTGGTGCCGGCCACGCGCCTGGGGCCGGTCAGCCATCTGGGACGTGCTCCGTGGATGACCGGCAGCCATGCCAGTAGCGGCCATGCCGAGCTCGCGCCATTGCTCGATGCCGGCCAGGCCAGCCAGGCGCGCCTTGGCGGTTATGCCGTATTGGCCGCACTGATGGAGCAGATGCGCAACGAGGCCGGCGCCGAGCGCTGCCTGACCCTGGAAAACGGCCAGAACTGGAACGGCAGCGGCCTGGCCTACCTGACCCAAGGCGATAGCGGCGTGCAGGGCAGTCGGATGCTGGCCAGCGACGTGCGTGTGAGCAGTGATGAGCGCGTGCTGTGGCCGCAACGCTGCGCCGCTCTTTATCGTCAGTCCCCTGCGATCACCCTGGGCGCCGGGCTTGGCGTTGAACAGGCCAAGGGCCTGGGTGTCGAGCCCCTGCGTGTGTTCGAGCGCGGCGGCGTGCGCATTGCGGTGGTCGGTGTGACCGACCCTTACGCCCAGGATCAGAAAGCCTCGCTCAAGCAGTGGTACCAATCATTGTTGCCAAGCTTCCAGCAAGCCCGGCGCGAGGCCGACCTGGTGGTCGCCCTGGCGGATGTCGGTACTGGCCCCGGCCTTTGGCTGGCCGAGCGGATCGACGAAATCGATGTCCTGCTGTGTGCCCGTGGCCAGGATCTATGGCCGACACCGGTGCCTGTCACGCAAGCGTCGGGCCGTCAGGTGCCGGTGCTGTTCGCTGGGTGCCGCGCCAGTGGCGTCTATCGCCTGCGTTGCCAGCAAACCGGGGGGCAGTGGCAATTCGAGGCGCGTTTCGTGCCTGCTTTCGAGGATCGACTTTCGTCAACTGTCCAAGCGCGCGCCAGCCAGTTACGCACCACGCTGCGCCAGCAGCGCGCCGGTCATGCGGCCTGGCTTGACCAGCCGCTGGCGCGCGCGCCGCAGGCCTTGTGGCGCCGTGATACCCGTGGCGGCAGTTGGGATCGTCTCTTGCATCAGGCCCTGGCCGACGACTCGAGCATGCCGGTGCTGCTGCCGGGGCTGCGTTACGACCATCCACTGCCTGCTGGCCAGGCGATCACCCGCGAGCATCTGATCAGCCTCACCGGCGGCTACTCGGCGCCTGTGGTCGAGGCCCCTGCGCGCCAGGTGGAACAGGTGCTGGAGAATGCCGCCGAGCAATTGTTCGGCGACCCGCTGCTGCTCGACAACAGCCAGGACCTGCCGCGCTGGCAAGGCCACGCCTGGCAGGTCAGCTACAGCCCGATGGGCAAGCGCGTCGCCGGGCTCCCCACGGTGCAGGGCTTGTGCCGCACCTTCGGTCTGCACTTCGATGCCCAGGCCGGTGAGCCGCTGTGGCAGAAGGTCGAGGCCTGGCTGGCGCGCCAGGCGCCGAACTGGCAACTGGCGCCGTTGCAATGGCCCGAGGTGCGCTATGTACAAGGGCATCCGGGGTGGCATCCGCGCCAGGTGGCGTCGTGATCGGGCTGTCGCGCCTGCCCAACGTGCTGCTGCTGACCTTGGCCGGCTGGCTCGCCGCCCAGTGCATCCTGCAACTGAGTCGCCAGCCGCAACCGCTCGGTGTCCCGCGTGAACAGGCATCGACCTTGCCAGGCCTGATGGCTGGCCACTGGCAGGCGCCATCCGATGAGGGTGGCATCCCCCTGACACGCCTGCCGCTGCACTACCTCGGCGGGCTCAAGGCCGAGCCGCTGTCCGCCACGGTGGTGGTGCTGCGTTTCGGCCAGCAGGTCCGCACCCTGGGCCGTGGCCAGCGACTGGCGCCAGGGATCGTGCTGCAGGACATCGATGCCGATGGCCTGATTTTCGACAACCAGGGGCGGCGCGAGCGCCTGCCCTGGCCGCCACGGCCCGCCGTGACCGGCTTCAAGCGGCAAGGATGAGCAATGATCGCAAGATACGCTGTGGCCTGCGTGCTGAGCCTCGGCCTGTGCTCTGCGCAGGCCTGGGCCGAAGACCCTGAGGTCGACGAAGACGGGGTGCCGCAATACGAGGTGAACTTCGTCGACACCGACATGGGCGAGTTCATCGACAGCGTCTCGCGCATCACGGGCACCACCTTCATCGTCGATCCACGGGTCACCGGCAAGGTCACGGTACGCACCGTCGATCGCCACGACGCCGAAGCCATCTACGACATCTTCCTCGCCCAGTTGCGTGCCCAGGGCTTTGCCGCCGTGGACCTGCCCAACGGCAGCGTGAAGATCGTCCCCGACCAGGCCGCGCGCCTGGAGCCGGTGCCGGTGGAGAACGCCGGCAAGCAGAGCAAGGGCAGCGACGGCGTGGCGACCCGGGTATTCAATGTGCGCAACGCCGCCAGCGAACAGATGCTCGGCATTCTCAAGCCGCTGATTGATCCGCGCGTCGGGGTGATCACCCCATACCCTGCCGCCAACCTGCTGGTGGTCACCGACTGGCGCAGCAACCTGGAGCGCATCGACAAGCTGCTACGCCAGCTCGACCAGGTCAGCGACGAACCCTTGCAGGTGATGCCACTCAAGCATGCCAGCGCCGCTGACACCGCGCCCCTGGTCACCCGCCTGCTGGCCCGCGAGCAGGGCGCCGACAGTGCCCAGGTGGTGGCCGACCCGCGCAGCAATGCGCTGCTGGTGCGTGGCAGCGCCGACAGCCGCGAGCGCGTCCGTGCGCTGCTCGGCCAGCTCGACCGACCCAGCGACAACCTGCACAGCAGCAACACCCAGGTGATCTACCTGCGCCACGCCAATGCTGCGGAAGTGGTCAAGGTGCTGCGCGGTCTCGGCCAGGACGGCGGGGTGCCCGATGCGCCCGCAGGCGAAGGCAAGGAGGCGCCAGTACGCACCGCCAGCGATTCGGGCGTGCGCCTGGAGTATGAAGAGGGCGCCAATGCGGTGGTCATGGTCGGCCCCGACAGTGAGCTGGCGGCCTATCGCAACATCGTCGAGCGACTCGATATCCGCCGCGCCCAGGTGGTGGTCGAGGCGATCATCGCCGAAGTGTCCGACAGCAGCGCCCAGGAGCTGGGCGTGCAGTGGCTGTTCGCCGACGAGAAGTTCGGCGCCGGTATCGTCAACTTCGGCAGCAACGGGGTGAACATCGCCAACATCGCCGGCGCTGCCGCCAGCGGCGACAACAAGGAACTGGGCAAGCTGCTCTCGGCCACCACGGGCGCCACCGCCGGCATCGGCCATTTCGGCGGCGGTTTCAACTTCGCCATGCTGATCAACGCGCTCAAGGGCAAGAGCGGTTTCAACCTGCTGTCGACCCCGACCCTGCTGACCCTGGACAACGCCGAGGCGTCGATCCTGGTCGGCCAGGAAGTCCCTTTCGTCACCGGCTCCGTGACCCAGAACAACGCCAACCCCTACCAGACCATCGAGCGCAAGGAGGTGGGGGTGAAGTTGCGCATCAAGCCGCAGGTCAACAGCGACAACAGCGTGCGCCTGGACATCGTCCAGGAAGTGTCCTCGATCGCCGATTCGCGCGCCGCCAGCGACGTGATCACCAACAAGCGCGAGATCAAGACCAAAGTGATGGTCGACGACAATGGCCTGGTGATTCTCGGTGGCCTGATCAGCGACGAGTCCACCACCAGCAATCAGCGCGTGCCGTTGCTCGGCGACATTCCCGTGCTCGGCCGTTTGTTCCGCTCCGACAGCAACCGCAACGTGAAGCAGAACCTGATGGTGTTCATCCGCCCGCGGATCATGCGTGACGGGCCGAGCCTTGCCGGGCTGAGCCAGGAAAAGTACCGCAGCCTGCAGCAGGACACGGCCTTGCAGATGCCGGAACTCGCCGAGGGTGGCGCCTTGCTCAAGGCGTTCCCGGCCAGCCGCGCGCGGCTTGAAGGCGGTAACTGGTGATGCTCGGCTACCGCCTGGCGCGTCAGGTTGGCGTGGCCATGGCCCCGGACGACCAGGGCTGGCAGCTATGGTTGCGCGAGGATGCCGACAGCGACCAAGTGCAAGAGCTGCTGCGCGTGCATGGCCAGCCACTGCGCCTGGAGCGCCTCGATCGCGCCGCTTTCGACGAGCGTCTTGGCCAGCTCTACCAGGCTGCCGACTCGGCCACCGCCGCATTGATCGAAGGCATCGGCGAGCAGGTTGACCTCGACAGCCTGATGAGCGAAATGCCACGCATCGAAGACCTGCTCGAAAGCGACGACGAAGCCCCGGTGATCCGCCTGATCAACGGCCTGTTCGGCCAGGCCCTGCGCCTGCGTGCCTCGGACATCCACATCGAGACCTTCGAGCAGAGCCTGGTGGTGCGCCTGCGCGTCGATGGTCATCTGCGCGAGGTTCTGCGCCCGCCGCGAGCGCTGTCGGCCATGCTGGTGTCGCGAATCAAGGTCATGGCGCGCCTGGACATCGCCGAGAAACGCCAGCCCCAGGACGGACGCATCACCCTGCGCGCCGCCGGACGCGAAGTGGACGTACGGGTCTCGACACTGCCCGGCATCCATGGCGAGCGCGTGGTGATGCGCGTGCTCGACAAGCAGGCCAGCCTGCTGGCGCTGGACAACCTCGGCATGCCGGCCGCAGCGTTGCAGGGCCTGCGCGCGTGCCTGGCGCGGCCCAATGGCATCGTGCTGTCCACCGGCCCCACGGGCTCGGGCAAGACCACCACGCTGTACGCCAGCCTCAACAGCCTCAACGACGGCAGTCGCAATATCCTCACCGTCGAAGACCCGGTGGAGTACGCCATTGCCGGTATCGGCCAGACCGCGATCAACCCGCGTGCCGGGCTGACCTTCGCCACCGGCTTGCGCGCGATCCTGCGCCAGGACCCGGACGTGATCATGCTCGGTGAGATCCGCGACCAGGAGACGGCACAGATCGCCGTGCAGGCCAGCCTGACCGGCCATCTGGTGCTCTCGACCTTGCACACCAACAGTGCGATCGGCGCGGTGACACGCCTGCGTGACATGGGCATCGAACCCTTCCTGATCGCCTCCAGCCTGCGCGGGGTGCTGGCCCAGCGCCTGGTCCGGCGCCTGTGCAGTTGTGCCGAGCCACGCCCGTTGCTTGCCGCCGAGCGGCGCCTGTGGCCGGAGTTGGCCGCCTTGCAGGCCACCCACCATCCGGTGGGTTGTGGCAGTTGCCAGGGCAGCGGTTATGTCGGGCGCTTGGGCCTTTATGAATTCATCGAGCTGGATGCAGGCTTGGTCGCCCTGCTTTATGAGGGCGCCAGCGAAGTGACGATGCAGGCCCACCTGGCCACGCGCCGGCAGAGCCTGGTGGCCATGGCCAGTGACTGCCTGGCCCGTGGCGAGACCAGCCTGGCCGAAGTGTTGCGCGTGGTGCAGGGCTGAGCATGCCGACCTATCGCTACCAGGCTCTGGACCTGGCAGGCAAACCGCACAAGGCCAGTGTGCAGGCCGACAGCGAGCGCCATGCGCGCCAGTTGTTGCGTGAGCAGGGCCTGTTCGCACGCAAGTTGCAACGCCATGAAGGCAGCTTGCGGCAACCGCGTCGCCAGCGCCTGAGCCGTGCCCAGCTGTGCGAGCTGACCCGCCAGTTGGCCACGCTCACCGGTGCCGGCATTCCCCTGGTCGATGCCCTGGCCACGCTCGAACGGCAATTGCGCGCGCCCGCCTTGCAGGCCGTGCTGGTATCGGTGCGCGGCGCGCTGGCCGAAGGCCTGGGGCTGGCCCGCAGTCTTGCGCGGCAAGGCGCGCCGTTCACCGGGTTGTATTGCGCACTGGTCGAGGCGGGCGAGCGCTCCGGGCGCCTGGCGCAGGTGCTGACGCGCCTGGCGGATCACCTAGAGCAGGTCCAGCGCCAACAGCACAAGGCGCGCACTGCGCTGATCTATCCCTGCGTGCTGATGGGCGTGTCGCTGGCGGTGGTGGTCGGTCTGATGACGTTCGTGGTGCCCAAGCTGACCGAGCAGTTCGCCCATTCCGGACAGGCGCTGCCGCTGATCACCTCGTTGCTGATCGCCATCAGCCAGGGCCTGGCCAACGCTGGGCCCTGGCTGCTGGGTGCGGCGATCCCGCTGACGCTGCTGTGCGGTTGGCTGTTGCGCAAGCCGCACTGGCGCCTGCGCCGCGACGACCTGCTGCTGCGCCTGCCGCGTGTCGGCAGCCTGCTGCAGGTGCTGGAGAGCGCACGTCTGGCGCGCAGCCTGGCGATTCTCTGCGGCAGTGGCGTGGCCCTGCTCGAAGCATTGCAGGTGGCCAGCGAAACGGTCGCCAACCAGCGTATCCGCCTGGCCCTGGAGCAGGTGCGCCTGCAGGTCCAGGGCGGCACCAGCCTGCATCGGGCGCTGGATGCCAGCGGCCAGTTTCCACCACTGCTGGTGAACATGGTCGGCAGCGGCGAGGCCAGCGGCACCCTGGCCGACATGCTCGAGCGCGTGGCCGACGACCAGGAGCGCGGCTTTGCCCGTCAGGTCGACACCGCCATGGCGCTTTTCGAACCTCTGATGATCCTGGTGATGGGCGGCGTGGTGCTGTTCATCGTGCTGGCGGTGCTGTTGCCGATCATGCAGCTCAACCAGGGTCTGCAACTGTAAAAAGGAGTCTTTGCATGCAGTATCGCGCCAAGCGTCAGCGCGGCTTCACCCTCATGGAAATCATGGTGGTGATTTTCATCATCGGCCTGCTGATCGCGGTGGTCGCGCCCAGCGTGCTGGGCAACCAGGACAAGGCCATGCGCCAGAAGGTGATGGCTGACCTTGCCACCCTCGAGCAGGCGCTGGACATGTACCGGCTCGACAACCTGCGCTTTCCCAGCAGCGAGCAAGGCCTCGCCGCATTGGTGAAGAAGCCGGGCCAGGAGCCGCTACCGCGTGCCTGGCGCAGCGATGGCTACATTCGTCGCCTGCCGGAAGATCCATGGGGCACGCCTTACCAGTACCGCATGCCGGGCGAGCATGGCCGTGTCGATGTCTATTCGCTCGGCGCCGATGGCGTGGTCGGTGGCGAAGGGCTGGATGCCGACCTGGGCAACTGGGAGCTCTGACTTGCCTTCCCAGCGCGGCTTCAGCCTGCTCGAATTGCTGGTGGTGCTGGCCATCGCCGGGCTGATGACCGGCTTGAGCGTGGCCTGGCTCGACAGCGGTCGTACGCGGGTCGACCAGGCCATGCAGCGGCTGGTCGCCGCGACCCGCGAGCAGTCCGCCGTGGCCCGGCATACCGGCCAGTTACGTGGCCTGCGCTGGAGCGGCAAGCGCCCTGAGTTCGTTCGCCATGACGGCACCGGCTGGGTGCTGGAGACGGTCGCGTTGGGGGATTGGCCGCAAGACCTGCGCCCGGACTGGCAGGCGGCAGCAGCGCCGCAACTGGTGTTCACCCCCGAAGGTTGGGCAAGGCCCGGCAAGGTGAACTGGCGTGGCGCCGAAGGCGGGCAGCGCTGGAGCTGGGGGCGCGAGGGGCAGTTGCAGGTCGTGGCGCTTCCATGAGGCGGCGACAGCGCGGTTTCACTTTGCTTGAAGTCAGCGTGGCGCTGGGTATTGCCGCCGTACTGGCGGTGATCACCAGCCAGGTGTTGCGCCAGCGCCTGGCGGTGCAGGAAGGCGTGCAGCAGCACCGCCTTGGCGCCCTGTGCGCCCGTGAGCTGCAGGCACGGTTTGCGGTCGAGCAGTATTGGCCGGGCAGCAATCGCACCGCCGGGGCGCTGCAACAGGGCGCGCAGGTGTGTCACTGGGACCTGCAACTGCGCAGCACCGGCGTGCGCGATCTGCGCCGTGGCGAGCTGCGCCTGTTCGCCGACCGCGATCAGCGTGTGCCGCTGGGTTTGTACACCCTGTTTCTGGAGCGCCCATGAAGCGCCGCCAAACGGGGTTGACCCTGATCGAACTGATGGTGGCGCTGGCGCTGACCGCGGTGCTGGGCATCCTGCTGGCGGCCTTGGTGCATGGCTGGCTCACGGTGCGCGAGCGTCTCGCCGAGCAGCAGAACGAGCCCGGTGTGCTGGAGTTCTGCCTGGCGCTGGAGCGGCGGTTCGACAGCCCGGTGCTGCGCCAGGTGTACGAGCAGCGCCTGCCACTGGCCATGCGCTGGCTGGATTGGCAGGCGCAGAACCAGCAGTTGCTGTGGGTCGCTGCTGCGGCCTGGCCCCAGGCCGAAGGCGGTTCCCGCTTGCAGCGTCAGCGCCTGCGTTTCGAGCCGAGGGAGCAGCGCGTGCTGCTGGAGACTTCCGCCGATCTCTACGCCGCCGACAAGCCGCGTTGGGTGGTACGCGAGCGCCTGGAGCGGGTCAGCGAGATGAGCATTCTGTATTTCCAGGGCGGCAGTTGGCTGGCCTGGCCTTCCGATCAACCGACGCACCCCGGCCGTGGCGTGCGCCTGCATCTGCAGCGTGACGGAGCACCTTATGTCTGCACATTCGTCCTGCCCTGGGGGCGCTCATGAAGCTTGAATGGCGGCGGCGCTCGCCTGCGCGACCCTGGTTGCTGTTGCGTCCTGGGGCTGACGGCGGTTGGCACTGGTGCCTGCTGGAAAGCGGCATGCTGCGCGACGAAGGGCAGGGGCGCCCGCCGCAGGATCTGATCGCCCGGGTTGCCCTGGTGGTGCCGGGCGAGGCGTGCAGCCATTTCCAGTTGCCGGCGCCGCCCGGGCTCAAGCGTGAGGAATGGCCGCTGCTGCTGGAGGACCGTCTGTTGCAGGGGAGCGATGAGGTGCACTGTGCATGCATCGGTCGCACGGCAGGGCAACTGCGGTTGGTGGTCGTGGCGCGGGATCGGCTCGATGGCTGGTTGGCCCAGTGCGTGGAGTGGGGGCTGGAGGTAGAGCGTTGCTGGTCGCAGTTCCAGCTGTTGCCGACACTCGACCCGGGCTGTGGATGGCAATGGCGACAGGCACAGTCGACCCTGTACGCGCGGGTTGACGAAGAGGGCAGCGAGCACTGGCTGGCCTGGCCACAGGTGTTGGGCCATGCACCTGCGCCCTGGGATACGCAGGCGCTTGAGCCGGTCGATGGACGCTGGCCACAGCGGATTGCCGATCTCGATACCTTGCCAGTGCTGCGGGAAACGCGTCGTCCGCGCCAATCATTGAAGGTCACGGGGCTGCAAAAGCGCTTGGTAGCCGCCTGCCTGGTGCTCGCCGCCGTCTGGGGCGGTCTGTGGATCAGCCAGCAATGGCGTCAGGCCCAGCTGTATCGGCAGCAGGTGCTGGCGGTTACCGGCCCGCAGGCCACGCCACGCCAGGCAGCGCAGGCGCTCAGGCGGCTGCGTGACGCCGACGGCGAGCGGGTTTTGCGTCTGCGTCGGCTCGACGGTTTGCAAGGGCAGTTGCAGGGCTGGCTGCACGAGCACCCGCAGTGGCGCCTGCGCGCCGTGCGCTTCGATGGGCAGCGCTGGCATCTGCAATTGGACGGCGACGGCACGGTGCCGCCGTGGGATGAAATGGCCGCAACGGTCGGGGCGGCGGTGCAGGTGCAGGCACAGGGCGTGGTGTTCGACCTGGGGAGCGGTTCATGATCCGCGTCTTTTTACAGCGCCAGCGTATGCGTCTGGCATGGGGGCTGATCGCGCTGTTGCTGATCGTCATCCTGGTGCGGGAGGCGAGCGCACGCTGGGCCGAGATGAGCCAGTGGCGCGGGCTGGCAGAAGCGGCGATCAGCCTTGAGGGCGGCCCGGTCTTGAGCCTGGAGCGTCTGCGTCAGTCTGCCCAGGCCCGGCACATCGAGCTGACGGAGGTCGAGCCGCAGGAGCAGGGCTGGCAGGTGCGTGGCTCGGTCGCGGACGAGCAGGCGCTGCTGGGGTGGTTGCAGGCGTTGCAGATCGAGGGCGCACAGCCGCTGCAATGGGGTATGGAACAGGAGGGCAAGCGCCTGCGCTTCGACCTGCGGGTCCGGCCATGAGGGCGCGCGTGCTGCTGTGGCCGGCGCTGGTGTGTGCTGTCACGCTGCTCGTCGAGTTGCCTGCACACTGGCTGGTGCCAGGCAGGGCCGTCAGCGGCAGCCTCTGGCACGGACAGGCCGAGCAGGTGGGCGATGTCGGGCCGCTGAGCTGGCAGTGGCGACCGTGGCAGGCACAGGGCGAAATCCGCCTGGGTTATCAGGGCCAGGATTGGCTGATGCGGTTGAGCGGTTGGCCCTGGCGCTGGCGGGCGGGTGTCGAGGCGCTCGAGGCTGCGGCGAGTGTGCCGGTGGCTTATCGCCTGGCGGGGCATTGGCAGGGGCGTGTCAATGTGAAGGGTGCGTGGCGACAGTGCGTCGGTGCCGAGGGGCGTTTGCAGGTGCACGACCTGGCGCTGGTATCGCCATGGTCGCTGGGGTTGGGGCAGGGCTGGCTCCAAATGCGCTGTGCAGGTGACTGGCACTTGCAGGGCGCGCTGGCCCTGCAAGGGCAGCACCAGCTCGATCTTGACGCCGACCTGCTGGCTCGACGCGCCCAGGTCCGTTTCGAGGTCCAGCCTGATGCTGCGCTGACGCCCTTGCTGCGTGGCGCCCAGTGGTTGGGGCCGGAGGCTGCCAAGGGCGAGCGGCAGCTCAGGTGGTAGCTACAGTGCATGAGTCTGTTCCTTGCCAGCTCAAACCTTGTAGGAGCGGGCTTGCCCGCGAACACCGGCATAGCCGGTGCCATGCCCCCACCACCCACTCAACTCCAGGTCCGATAACCCCGCTTTTACCGGCCCATCCCCAGCTCCGCATCGTCCATCAATGCCTTGGCCAATGCGCTCAGGTAGTACGAAGCCCAGACCAGTTGCGGGTTCTCATCCATCACTGCGCTCAAGGTCATGTCGCGCACGTACCCCATCAACTCCGAAGCCTGCTCGCGTGCACGCTCGCACGGGATGCCCGGCTCGATGCAGAACAGCGGCTGGGTCAGACCCTTGCCTTGGTAGAACCGAGTCTTGCCAACGGTGGTGTTCGGTGTGGTGTCGCTTGTATCCATCCCTTCATCTCCCGAAAACCGCTTAGTGAGCTGTCTGCGGCTCTGCCGGCATCTGAATCTGTATCAAAGCCGACTCCAGCAAAATCCTCAGCGCTTCCATTTCATGAATGGCAGCCATTACCAGGAGCGAGACGGGGGACTTGGGTTGGAGGAGGACCGCTTGATGGGCCACGGTTTGTGCGCAGAGTGCGTACTCGGTGG
>NZ_JBNFMU010000210.1:0-18471 GCF_049942315.1 Pseudomonas wayambapalatensis | reverse complement strand
GGGGGCCTATGGATGAGTGTTGATCTCTGTGTGGAAAATCCCTCTCCAAAAGGTTGGTTGCGGTGTGGAGCGTCACACTTTTTTTGGGGGGGTGGTTTTCCCCGCGAAGAAGGCGACACGATCTTCCAATCCAGACCCCTATGGAGCGCCCCATGTCCCAGTCCCAATACCGCCCCGGCCCCGACGCCAATGGCCTGTTCGGCGCATTCGGCGGCCGCTACGTAGCCGAAACCCTGATGCCCCTGGTCCTGGACCTGGCCCGCGAGTACGAAGCGGCCAAGGCAGACCCCGAATTCCTCGAGCAGCTCGCCTACTTCCAGCGCGACTACATCGGCCGCCCCAACCCGCTGTACTTCGCCGAGCGCCTGACCGAGCACTGCGGCGGCGCGAAGATCTTCTTCAAGCGTGAAGAGCTCAACCACACCGGCGCGCACAAGGTGAACAACTGCATCGGTCAGGTGCTGCTGGCCAAGCGCATGGGCAAGAAGCGCCTGATCGCCGAGACCGGCGCCGGCATGCACGGCGTGGCCACCGCCACCGTCGCTGCGCGCTTCGGCCTGCCCTGCGTGATCTACATGGGCGCCACCGACATCGAGCGCCAGCAGGCCAACGTGTTCCGCATGAAGCTGCTGGGCGCCGAGATCGTTCCGGTCACCGCCGGCACCGGCACCCTGAAGGACGCCATGAACGAGGCCCTGCGCGACTGGGTCACCAACGTCGAAGACACCTTCTACCTGATCGGCACCGTGGCCGGCCCGCACCCGTATCCGGCGATGGTCCGCGATTTCCAGTCGATCATCGGCAAGGAAACCCGCGCCCAGTTGCACGAGAAGGAAGGCCGCCTGCCAGACAGCCTGGTCGCCTGCGTCGGCGGCGGCTCCAACGCCATGGGCCTGTTCCACAACTTCCTCGAAGACGAAAGCGTGCAGATCATCGGCGTCGAAGCCGGTGGCCATGGCGTGCACACCGACAAGCATGCCGCCAGCCTCAACGGCGGCGTCCCTGGCGTACTGCACGGCAACCGCACCTACCTGCTGCAGGACGACGATGGCCAGATCACCGATGCCCACTCGATCTCCGCCGGCCTGGACTACCCCGGCATCGGCCCCGAGCACGCCTATCTGCACGAAGTGAAGCGGGTCGAATACGTCAGCATCACCGACGACGAAGCCCTGGACGCCTTCCACGCCACCTGCCGCCTCGAAGGCATCATCCCGGCGCTGGAGAGCTCCCACGCCCTGGCCGAGGCGATCAAGCGCGCCCCGAACCTGCCCAAGGATCACCTGATGGTCGTGTGCCTTTCCGGCCGCGGCGACAAAGACATGCAAACCGTGATGAACCACATGGCTGCCCAGGAGAAACAGGCATGAGCCGTCTTGAACAACGTTTCGCCGACCTGAAGGCCGAAGGCCGCTCGGCGCTGGTCACCTTCATCACCGCAGGCGACCCTGGCTACGATGCCTCGCTGGAAATCCTCAAGGGCCTGCCTGAAGCCGGCGCCGACGTGATCGAGCTGGGCATGCCCTTCACCGACCCGATGGCCGACGGCGTGGCGATCCAGCTCGCCACCCTGCGCGCCCTGGAGGCCGGCCAGACCCTGGCGAAAACCCTGCAGATGGTCCGCGAATTCCGCGTCGACAACCAGACCACGCCGATCGTGCTGATGGGCTACTACAACCCGATCCACCGCTTTGGCGTGGAACAGTTCGTCGCCGAGGCGAAGGCCGTCGGCGTCGATGGCCTGATCATCGTCGACCTGCCGCCAGAGCATGACGCCGAGCTGGCCACCCCGGCCCAGGCCGCGGGTATCGACTTCATCCGCCTGACCACCCCGACCACCGACGACGTGCGTCTGCCGCGTGTGCTCGAGCGCAGCTCGGGCTTCGTCTACTACGTGTCGGTGGCCGGCGTGACCGGTGCAGGCTCGGCGACCACCGAGCACGTCAAGGAGGCCATCGCCCGCCTGCGTCGCCACACCGACCTGCCGATCAGCGTCGGTTTCGGCATCCGTACGCCAGAGCAGGCCGCAGCGATCGCCAAGCTGTCCGATGGCGTGGTGGTGGGTTCGGCGCTGGTCGACAAGATCGCCCAGGCCAAGTCGCCCGAGCAGGCTGTGAGCGATGTGCTGAGCCTGTGCTCGGCGCTGGCTGAAGGGGTGCGCGGCGCCCGGGGCTGAGGGGGAACTGGCGTACGATAGTTCCATGCACATGCATTCGGCTACCTGATAATTTTGCTAGTTGTGTCAGGCCTTCAGAGATCGCAAGCTGAAAGCTCACTAACTTGCTGAAGGAATAGCCGATATGCGTGTACTCTCAACCGCACTTCTTGCTCTGTTTATGTCAGGCACTGCACTTGCTGCAACTTGCCCCGAGCCCAAGGACATCAAGGAAGCCTCGACACAATCCACCGAGGATGGCTTCAGTGGCTATCACTACACTTCTGCAGATGGCAAATGGAAAGGCTTTGCGCCGAATGCCGATGACAAGGGCACCAAGGAAGTTCAGCTGGCCTCGTTGAAATTCGTCAACTCGCAGGAAGGTTCGACCTCCACTATTTGTCGCTACACGGACGCCAAAGGCGGAGGCCTGAGTCTTTCAAGCAAGAAATAATAAGAGGGGGGCGCCTAGCGCGCCCTTCTTTTGCGCATTTCTTGGCTCAATCCGTAGCAACAGATGGGTTCGATAGGCTGAGCTCACGCTCCAGCCACTCCACAAACCGCTCGATCAACGCCCCACGCCGCTTGCGTGGCGGCAACACCACGTAATAGCCACGCGACGAGCGCAAACTCCCTTCCACTGGCCGGCACAGCAACCCCTGCTCGACCAACCCGTCGACCAGATGCCCCCAGCCAATCCCGACCCCTTGCCCGGCGATCGCGGCCTGGATCAACAAGGTGTAATTATCGAAGCGCAACTGCCCTGGTGGTGGCGGGCTGACCACGCCGAAACCGCGAAACACCCCCGCCCAGTCGAACCAGCCACTGGCCTGTTCACCGCGTAGATGCAACAAGGGCAATCGTTCCAAAGCCACGGCTGACAAGGGTTTGCCATCAGTCAGCCGAGGGCTGCAAACCGGAAAGACCTCTTCATCGAACAACCAGCGGCTTTCGCCCTGATGAAAGCGCCCATCGCCAAACAGCACGGCCACATCAATATCGGGGCGCAGCATCCCCTGGCTGCGTTCACCGGTCACCAGGCTCACGTCCACCTGTGGATAAGCCTCGTGGAAGCGCTGCAGCCGGGGCATCAGCCAGAAGGCCGCAAAGGCGAAGTCGGTGGCCACCTGCAGCACCTCGTGCTGGCCGCGGCCGCTCGCCTCGGCGATGCCTTCGTCCATCGCCTGCAAGCCCTGGTGGACCTGCTCGAACAGCGACTGGCCCACATCCGTCAGCTCGATACCCCGGTAGATCCGGTCGAACAGGCGCGTGCCCAACTGCGCCTCGAGCCGCTTGACCTGCTGGCTCACCGCCGGCTGCGTGGTGCCCAGTTCCAGTGCCGCCGCCGTGAAACCGCGCAAGCGCGCCGCCGCCTCGAACACGCGCAAGCTTTCCAGTGACATGCCCGCAAGGTGCTCAAACATAAGCTCAGCTAATCCCAGTCATTGCCCGCCATGGGCTTTACCCATGTTATCCACAGCCGCATCCTCGATCGCAAGCAATTCACATAACGTTCGACGATGGAAGGGCACCCCATGAAGCAACCCAACATCCTGTTCATCATGGCCGACCAGATGGCCGCGCCTATGCTGCCAATCTACAACCCCTCGCCGATCAGGATGCCGAACCTCGCCCGCCTCGCCGAACAGGCTGTGGTCTTCGATTCGGCCTACTGCAACAGCCCGCTGTGCGCGCCGTCGCGCTTCACCCTGGTCAGCGGCCAGTTGCCCAGCCGCATCGGCGCCTACGACAACGCCGCCGACTTTCCCGCCGACATCCCCACCTACGCCCACTACCTGCGCCGCCTCGGCTACCGCACCGCGCTGTCGGGCAAGATGCATTTCTGCGGCCCCGACCAGTTGCACGGCTATGAAGAGCGCCTGACCAGCGACATCTACCCCGCCGATTACGGCTGGGCGGTGAACTGGGACGCCCCCGACGTGCGCCCGAGCTGGTACCACAACATGTCCTCGGTGCTACAGGCCGGGCCGTGCGTACGCACCAACCAGCTGGATTTCGACGAGGAAGTGGTGTTCAAGGCGCAGCAGTACCTGTACGACCACGTCCGCGAGGATGACGGTCGGCCGTTCTGCCTGACGGTATCGATGACCCATCCCCACGACCCCTACACCATCCCGCGGCGCTACTGGGATCTCTACGCGTCTGTGGATATCCCGCTGCCGCGCGACGAAATCGCCCAGGACCAGCAAGACCCCCACTCGCAGCGCCTGCTCAAGGTCTACGACCTGTGGGACAAGCCGCTGCCTGTGGACAAGATCCGCGACGCGCGCCGCGCCTACTTCGGCGCCTGCAGCTACATCGACGACAACATCGGCAAGCTGCTGCAGACCCTCGAGGATTGCGGCCTGGCCGACGACACGCTGATCGTGTTCTCCGGCGACCATGGCGACATGCTTGGCGAGCGCGGGCTCTGGTACAAGATGCACTGGTTCGAGATGTCGGCGCGGGTGCCGCTGCTGGTCCATGCGCCCAAGCGTTTCGCCGCGGCGCGGGTCAGCGCCAGCGTGTCCACCTGTGACCTGCTGCCGACCTTGGTCGAGCTGGCAGGCGGGGCTGTGGATAACAGCCTGCACCTAGACGGCCGCTCGCTGCTCGGCCACCTGCAAGGGCAGGGCGGACACGACGAGGTGATCGGCGAATATATGGCCGAGGGTACGGTCGGGCCGCTGATGATGATTCGGCGTGGCGCGTACAAGTTCGTGTACAGCGAAGACGACCCGTGCCTACTCTACGACCTGAGCCGCGACCCGCACGAGCGGGAGAACCTCACCGGCAGCCCGGATCACCAGGGCTTGCTGCAGGCATTTGTCGATGAAGCCAGGCAGCGCTGGGACGTTTCCAGCCTGCGCCAGCAGGTGCTGGCCAGCCAGCGCCGCCGCCGTCTGGTGGCCGAGGCCCTGGCCATCGGCAAGCTGAAAAGCTGGGACCACCAACCCCTGGTCGACGCCAGCCAACAGTACATGCGCAACCATATCGATCTCGATGACCTCGAGCGCAAGGCACGTTATCCACAGCCCGCACCCATGGATTGAGAAGAGAGGCCGCCATGCAGAAGTTCTCCACCGCCGTGATCGCCCTGGCCCTGGGCCTTGGCGCCCTGACCGCCCAGGCGGCCGACAGCGACACGCAATGCAGCACCGTCAAACTGGCTGACCCCGGCTGGAGCGATATCGCCTCCACCAACGCCATCGCCCGCTTGCTGTTCGAAAGCCTGGGCTACCAGGTGAAGATCGACAGCCTGGCCGTGCCGATCATCTACGGCGGCCTGAAAGATGGCCGCGTGGACGCCTTCCTCGGCAACTGGATGCCAGCGCAGCAGGGCTTTCATGACAAATTCATCGCCACCGGCGACGTGAAACAATTGTCGCGCAACCTCGAAGGCACCGAGTTCACCCTGGCAGTGCCCGACTACGTGTGGAATGCCGGTATCAAGGACTTCGCCGACCTGCAGAAACACGCCGAGCAGTTCGACAAGAAACTCTACGGCATCGGCTCCGGCGCGCCGGCCAACCTGTCGCTCAAAGAGATCATCGACACGAACGCGTTCGACCTCGGGCAGTGGAAGCTGATCGAGTCCAGCGAGCAGGCAATGCTGGCGCAGGTCGACCGCGCCGTGAAGAAGAACCAGTTCATCACCTTCCTCGGCTGGACACCGCACCCGATGAACGTGAAGCTGAAGATGCACTACCTCACCGGTGGCGAAAAATGGTTCGGCAGCAGGGGCGAGGTGTTCACCCTGGTGCGCAACGGTTATCCACAGGCGTGCCCGAATGCCGCGAAGCTGCTGGGCAATCTGGTATTTACCCTGGATATGGAGAACGCCATCATGGCCGAGGTTGTGGACAAGAAGGTCAGTTTCGACCAGGCGGCCAAGGCGTGGGTGAAGGCTCATCCACAAGTGCTGCAGGCGTGGCTCGCTGGCGTGAGCAGCAAGGCTGGCGGTGATGGACTGGAGGCCGTCAAGGGCAAACTCTGATTTCTGACTCGCCCGCGAATGCTGTGGTGCATTCACTGACGCATTCGCGGGCAAGCCCGCTCCTACAGTTGGTATGAATCCGCTCCAGACAGGGGCAAAACTCAGGACTGTGAATAACCCATGCCTCGCCTGACCCATCTGCTGCCCTTCCTGACCTGGCTTCCCCGGCAATCCGGCCGCAGCCTGCGCCAGGACCTGCTGGTGGGTCTGAGCGGCGCGATCCTCGCCCTGCCGCAATCCATCGCCTATGCGCTGATTGCCGGCCTGCCCGCCGAATACGGCCTGTATGCGGCCATCGTGCCGGTACTGATCGCCTGCCTGTGGGGGTCGTCCTGGCACCTGATCTGCGGCCCCACCGCCGCCATCTCCATCGTCCTCTACGCCAGCGTCAGCCCGCTGGCCGTGGCCGGCAGCAGCGACTACGTGACCCTCGTCCTGCTGCTGACCTTTCTTGGCGGGGTGTTCCAACTGCTGCTCGGGCTGCTGCGCTTCGGCGCACTGGTCAACTTCGTCTCCCATTCCGTGGTGCTCGGTTTCACCCTGGGTGCCGCCATCGTCATTGCCCTTGGCCAGTTGCCGAATCTGATGGGCATGGACTTGCCCAGCCAGGCCACGGCACTCAAGACCGCCCAGGACCTGTTCGCCCATGCCCGCGAAGTGGACCTGCCCTCGCTGGGGCTGGGCCTGGCCACCTTGCTGATTGGCATCGCCATCAAGCTCGTGCGCCCGCGCTGGCCGGCGCTGTTGATCAGCCTGGTGCTGGTGAGCCTGGTGGCGTGGCTGCTGCCCGGTTACTTCGCCCACGTGCCCCGCGTTCCTGCGTTCAGCGGCCATCTGCCGCCCCTGAGCCCGCTGCCGTTGCTCGACCTGGACCTGATCCTGCGCCTGCTGCCCAGCGCCGTGGCGGTGGGCATGCTCGGGCTGGTCACCAGCCTGTCGATCGCCCGCTCGTTGTCAGCACGTTCGGAACAACTGATCGACGCCGACCAGGAGATCCGCGCCCAGGGCTTTTCCAACATGGTCGGCGCGTTTTTCTCGGGTTACCTGTCGTCAGGTTCGTTCACCCGCTCCGGGCTGAGCTTCGAGGCGGGCGCCCGTTCCCCCATGGCCGGGGTGTTCTCGGCGCTGTGGGTGGCGCTGTTCGCCGTGGCCGGCGCCGGGCTCATCGCTCACCTGCCGATCCCGGCGATGGCCGGCAGCATCCTGCTGATTTGTTGGGGGCTGGTGGATCACCGGGCGATTCGCGCGTTGTTCCGGGTCAGTCGTTCGGAGTTCCTGGTGATGGCGCTGACTGCGGCGGCCACCCTGTTGCTGGAGCTACAGACGGCGATCTACGCGGGAGTGCTGGCGTCGCTGTTCTTCTACCTCAAGCGCACCTCGCGGCCGCGGGTGCAGCAGAGCCGTGAAGGGGAGGCGGACGTGCTGCGGGTCGGTGGCTCGATCTTCTTCGGTGCCGCGCATTATCTGCAGGTACGCCTGCAGCGCTGCCAAGGGCCACATGTGGTGATCGACGCGCGACAGATCAACTTCATCGACTATTCGGGTGTGGATATGTTGCACCGCGAGGCGCGGCGGCTGGTACGCAATGGCGGCAGCCTGACCCTGCATCGGGCCAGGCCCCAGGTGGTGGAGGAATTGCAGAAGCTGGAGGGGATCGACGGGTGTCCGATCAGGTTCGAGGAGTAAGCCCTACCCCCGCGCCAACTGCCGCCGCAATTCATCCAGCACTGGCCCGGTCTCAGGCCGAACCCCACGCCAGACATAAAACGCCTCGGCCGCCTGCTCGGCGAGCATTCCCAGCCCATCCAGCACTTTCGCCGCCCCAAGCTTCGTCGCCCACTGGCAGAACGGCGTCGGCTCCTTGCCATACATCATGTCGTAGCACACCGTGCGCCCGGCCTCGACCAGGCTCTCGGCAATCGGCGGCAGCTCACCCGACAGGCTTGCCGAAGTAGCGTTGATGATCACGTCCACCGGCTCCTGCAACCAGGCAAAGCCGCTGGCGACCACCGGCCCGAGTTCATCGAACTCGCGCGCCAGCTGCTCGGCCTTTTGCACTGTGCGATTGGCGATCACCAGCGATTGCGGCTTATGCGCCAGGATCGGCTGCAGCACGCCACGCACCGCACCACCGGCGCCGAGAATCAGGATGCGCTTGCCCGCCAGCGTGACCCCGGCATTCACCGTCAGGTCGCGCACCAGGCCTGCGCCATCGGTGTTGTCGCCCTGCAACGTGCCATCGGCCAACAGGGTCAGGGTGTTGACCGCGCCCGCGCGTTGCGCCCGTGGCGTGAGGCTGTCGCACAGGCGGTAGGCTTCTTCCTTGAATGGCACGGTCACGTTGGCGCCGCTGCCCTGCTTGAAGAAGCCGCGGGCGCAGTCGCTGAACTCGTCCAGCGGCGCCAGCAGGGTGCTGTATTCCAGATCCTGGCCGGTCTGTTCGGCGAACAGGCGGTGGATCAGCGGCGACTTGCTGTGGCCGATGGGGTTACCGAAAACGACGTACTGGTCCATGGGGAATCCTCGGTTATCCACAGATTTACTGGCCGAGCCAGTCGCGGTCCTGCAGGAAGTACTCGGTCAGGCGCGCTTCTTCGCTGCCAGGCGCGGCCTTCCAGTCGTAGCCCCAACGAACCTGCGGCGGTAACGACATGAGGATCGACTCGGTACGCCCGCCGGATTGCAGGCCGAACAGCGTGCCGCGGTCGTAGACCAGGTTGAACTCGACATAGCGCCCACGGCGATATTCCTGGAATTCGCGCTGCTGCGCGGTGTAGGGGGTGTCCTTGCGCCGCTGCACGATCGGCAGGTAGGCGTCGATGTAGGCATCGCCGATGGCACGGATGAAGGCGAAGCAGGTGTCGAAATCCCACTCGTTCAGGTCATCGAAGAACAGCCCGCCAATGCCACGGGGTTCGCCGCGGTGCTTGAGGTGGAAGTAGCGGTCGCACCAGGCCTTGTAGCGCGGGTACACGTCGGCACCGAAGGGGGCACAGGCCTGTTCGGCGACGCGGTGCCAGTGGATGCAGTCTTCCTCGTTGCCGTAGTACGGGGTCAGGTCGAAGCCGCCGCCGAACCACCACACCGCTTCTTCGCCCTCTTTCTCGGCGATGAAGAACCGCACATTGGCGTGGGACGTTGGCACATGCGGGTTGTGCGGGTGGATCACCAGCGACACGCCCAGCGCCTCGAAGCCACGGCCGGCCAGCTCCGGACGGTGCGCACTGGCCGACGGTGGCAGGCCGGCGCCGAACACATGGGAGAAGTTGACCCCGCCTTTCTCGATCAGCTTGCCCTCGCCGATCACCCGGGTACGACCGCCGCCGCCAGCATCGCGAACCCAAGCGTCCTCGACGAAGCGGGCGCCGCCGTCCTCGGTTTCGAGGGCGGCGCAGATGCGGTCTTGCAGGTCGAGCAGATAGGCCTTCACGGCCTCGGTGCGGCTGGTCATCGGGTCACCTGGGAGGGGCAGGGAGGAATTCGCCGCGTAGCATACCACCGGCCAGCGCCGCGCCGCAGTTGACGGCAGTCAAGCAAAGGCGTCCGATAGAGGGCCTTTGCGATGACGACAATAGGAGTGTGTGATGGCCAAGCGTATTCAGTTCAGCCAGCATGGCGGCCCGGAAGTCCTGCAGCTCGTGGAATTCGAACCGACACCGCCCGGCCCGCAGCAGGTGCGCGTGCGCAACCATGCGATCGGTCTGAACTTCATCGATACCTATTTCCGTGGCGGGCTCTACGCGCCGCCATCACTGCCTTCTGGCCTGGGCACCGAAGGTGCGGGGGTGGTCGATGCGGTGGGCGAGGGCGTCACCCGCTTGAAGGTCGGCGACCGCGTGGGCTACGGCGGCGGGCCGCTGGGCGCCTATGGCGAATACCACACCCTGCCGGAAGCGAACCTGGTGAAGCTGCCCGACAGCATCAGCTTCGAGCAGGCTGCGGCCGTGATGCTCAAGGGCCTGACCACCCAGTACCTGCTCAAGCAGACCTACGCGGTGCAGCCCGGCGACTTCATTCTGTTCCATGCCGCCGCAGGTGGCGTCGGCTCGCTGGCCTGCCAATGGGCCAAGGCCTTGGGTGCCAAGCTGATCGGCACTGTCAGTTCCGCAGAAAAAGCCGAGCGCGCCAAGGCGCTGGGGGCCTGGGCGACCATCGATTACAGCCATGAAGACGTGGCCAAGCGTGTGCTGGAGCTGACCGAAGGCAAGAAGTGCGCGGTGGTGTACGACGGCGTCGGTGCCGACACCTGGCTGACCTCCCTCGACTGCCTGCGCCCGCGCGGATTGATGGTGAGCTTCGGCAACGCCTCCGGCGCCGTGAGTGGCGTGAACCTCGGGATTCTGTCGCAGAAGGGCTCGCTGTACGTGACCCGGCCGACCCTGGCCAGCTACGCCAACAACGCCGAGAACACCCAGGCCATGGCCGATGACCTGTTCGCGATGATTGCCAGCGGCAAGCTGGTGGTGGATATCCAGCAGCGCTATCCGCTGGCGGAGGCTGCGAAGGCGCAGGCCGAGTTGTCGGCGCGGCGGACGGTGGGGTCGACGGTGCTGTTGCCCTGACTCTTGCGGGAGCTGTGGTTCGGTGTACCGAACCCGCTCCCACGGAGGGGTCTGCTCAGGTCATAAGCCTGCGTAGGAAATTTCCCTAAATAAGAAATGTGCCCCTAGGGTCCGCTGAAACCAGCACCGCTCTCAAGAATAGCTAACGAACAAATGCTTCCAAGTGAGCTATCGATGGTGATTCGCACTCGACTTCTCGCCTGTTAGCACTGTCTGCGATGGCTTCCAAACTATAAGGCATTCGCCTTTCTGGAATTGCTTGATAGAGGCATTCAGGCGACTCGTATTACGTTCACTCGCAAGCAAATATTCAGTCTCATCCAAAGCGACGGTAGCTGGATTTCTCAAGGTCATAATCTCAGGGCACTTTCCAAGGAGTTGGCTTAGACTCGATCCCATCCAGCATCGCTTCAACCAGGCCCTCTGCCAGCTCGATGGCATGCAGGTTCGACCAGAACATGCCCCGACCTCCATCACTCAAGTGGTCAATGGCTTTGATGCCAGTGTCGTAGGCGCAGCGCAGGTAGAGCGCGACGTGGACCAAGGCGTCGTGGGGTTCGATGTCGGGGTTGACGGTGAAGAGCGGGGGATGGCCGGCGTCGCAGCGGCCGAAGGGGTGGGCGGTGGTTTTGGGGAGGGGTGGGTCGGGGACTATTTTTTTCATAATTGCTCCAGTGATGGAGCTGACACCCTTTCGTTACCACACGGTTGGGTGGCAGCTGTACGCGGAGTGGTAAACCGGACTGGAGGCATTTCCGGCAGGCAAAAGCCTCCCGCGCACAGCCGCCATAAGCGGCATTGCCCCAGAAACACCGGGTTACCACACCCGATCGCCAAGTTGTTCGGCGACGGTCTGGAGCCTAGAGGTAGACGTTCCCACTGAGAAGGTAATGGCGATCGACAGGCCGCGTAGGATATTTCCCTAAATCAGAAATGTGCAGCCTCAAGGATCAGAATCAGAAAGATCACACCGCTACTGCGCACGTTGTAGGAGCAACTGGCTTGTTCAAAATCTAAAGGCCAGCCCAATCCCTGGACTGCCCCCAAGGGTTGGATTTGTGTCCAACTTCTTGGGGGCAGTCCATCCCTGTGGGAGCGGGCTTGTCCCGCGATCACCGGCATAGCCGGTGCCATGCATCGCGGTGTTACTTTCGCGGGCAAGCCCGCTCCTACAAGGTGTGAACAATCAGCCCGGCCGCACTACTTCGCCCGTGACCAGATCGCGAATCACACTCGGATTCCTGCGGCCGCCCAGCGCGCCGCCGAGCACCAGGTCCAGCTCGTTGTGGAAATACTGCTCCACCCGCAACCGGCTCTTGGCCGCCGGCCGCCCGGCAGGATTGGCGGAGGTGGAGATCAGTGGCCCCACCAGCGCGCACAGCTCGCGCACCTGAGGATGATCGCTGACGCGCAGCGCCACCGTATCGTGCTGGCCAGTCACCCACTCGGGCAACAGGTCCTGGTGCGGCACCAGCCAGGTGTTCGGGCCCGGCCAGGTGCTGCCCATGCGATCGATCCAGTCCTGGGGGAATTCCTCGAACAGGAAGTCGAACTGACGGATGTTGTCGGCGACCAGGATCAGGCCTTTATCCACAGGGCGCGACTTGAGCGCCAACAGGCGGTACACCGCGTCTTCGTTCCACGGGTCGCAGCCCAGGCCCCAGACCGCTTCCGTCGGATAGGCGATCACCGCACCCGCCTTCACCTCACGCGCGGCTTGTTGCACACGCCAACTGCTCACCATTGCTGTCTCTCCGCTTTAAGGCTGATGCGCAGTGTACTTAGGCGGAACGGGCAAACCAACGTCCGGCTTCACTGCTGACCCGTCCTTCGAGTTCGAGCTCGGTCAGACTGGCCAGTACCTGGGCCAGTGGCAGCCCGCTGCTGTGGGCCAGGCCCTCGCTGGTCTGTGGAGCGGCATGCAGCAACGCCAGCAGTGGATGACCCGGTTTCTCCACAGACGCAGGAGGCAGGTTCTGCCAACCGCGCAGGCTGTCGAGGATCTGCCCGACACTCTCCACCAGCAGCGCACCATCGCGAATCAGTTGATGGCAGCCCTTGGCGCCAGGATGGTGAATGGAGCCGGGAATCGCGTACACCTCCCGGCCCTGTTCGGCTGCCAGCCGGGCGGTGATCAACGAGCCGCTGGCCAGGCTGGCCTCCACCACCAGCACGCCGAGCGACAGGCCGCTGATGATGCGATTGCGGCGGGGGAAGTTGCCGGCCAGTGGCCCAGCGTCCAGCGGATACTCCGAAACCAGCGCGCTGCCGTTGTCGATCATGGCCCGTGCCAAGTCGCGATGGCGCTGTGGATAAAGTTTTTGCAACCCCGTGCCGAGCACCCCGATCGTGTGGCCGCCGGCGTTCAACGCAGCCCGATGAGCGGCGCCGTCGACACCCAGTGCCAAGCCGCTGGTGATGGTGAACCCGGCCTGAGCCAGGCAACGGGAAAACGCACCGGCCGTATCCAGCGCCGGGGGTGACGCACGCCTGCTGCCGACGATCGCCAACTGCGGCCGTTCGAGCAGGGCCGGGTCGCCGGCGACGAAAAGCAAAGGCGGCGGATCATCTATCTCGGCCAGCAATGCCGGGTATCCAGGGCCGTCCCACATCAGTAAACACTGGCCCGGACGCTCTAGCCAGGCCATTGCAGCCAATGCGCCATCGCGTACTTGCGCACTGCGCCGGGCGTCTATACTGGAAGCCTTCAGGCCCAGAGCACGCCAGGCGCTGGCCGGGGCACTGAGTGCCGAAGAGGCACTGCCGAATGCTTCGATGAGGGTATGGAAACGACGCAAGCCAATATCGGGAAGGCGATGCAGACGCAGCCGCGCCTCCAGTTCCGCTGGAGTGCAAGGCGACGAACGGGATGGGTTCATGGTGGATCATCCTTGATCGGCAGGAGGCCAATAAGCGGGCACATCCTGTGGATAACTTTGTGGGTAACACTTTGAAAAGCTGTCGACTGAAACGCCAGCTATCAAGCTCATAGAGACCCTAGCCAAGCTTCCCAGGTGCCGAACGCTCCATTTCCCTTTATTATGTGTGCTCAGTTTTCAACCAAACGCACAGTGACTGCCTGACCCTATGGCCATCTTGAACATCCTCGAATTCCCCGACCCGCGCCTGCGCACCCTCGCCAAACCGGTAACGGAGTTCGACGACGCCCTGCACCAGCTGATCGACGACATGTTTGAAACCATGTACGAAGCGCCCGGCATCGGCCTGGCCGCGACCCAGGTCAACGTGCACAAGCAGGTCGTGGTGATGGATCTTTCCGAAGATCGCAGCGAGCCGCGGGTGTTCATCAACCCCAGCGTCGAAGAGCTGACCCACGACATGGGCCAGTACCAGGAAGGCTGCCTGTCGGTGCCAGGCTTCTACGAGAACGTCGACCGCCCGCTGCGCGTACGGGTCAAGGCCCAGGATCGCGACGGCAAGCCCTTCGAGCTCGAGGCCGAAGGCCTGCTGGCGGTGTGCGTGCAGCACGAGTTCGATCACCTCAACGGCAAGCTGTTCGTCGACTACCTGTCTCAGCTCAAACGCGACCGGATCAAGAAGAAGCTGGAAAAGCAGCACCGCCAGCAAGCCTGATCCCCACCTTCCAGAAGGCTTGCTCCGGCAAGCCTTTTTCTTTTTTGAAGCGAGAACTCCATGCGCATCGTCTTCGCAGGCACCCCAGAGTTTGCCGCCGAACACCTCAAGGCCCTGCTCGACAGCCCGTACGAAATCGTGGCCGTCTACACCCAGCCCGACCGTCCCGCCGGCCGGGGTCAGAAGCTCATGCCGAGCGCGGTCAAGGCGTTGGCCGTGGCCCACGACATCCCGGTGCTGCAACCGCCGACCCTGCGCAACGCCGAAGCCCAGGCCGAACTGGCCGCGCTCGCGCCTGACCTGATGGTGGTGGTCGCCTATGGCCTGATCCTGCCGCAGGCGGTGCTGGATATTCCCCGCCTTGGCTGCATCAACAGCCATGCCTCGCTGTTGCCTCGCTGGCGCGGTGCGGCGCCGATCCAGCGCGCCGTGGAGGCGGGCGACGCTGAAAGCGGTGTGACGGTGATGCGCATGGAAGCGGGCCTGGACACCGGCCCCATGCTGCTCAAGGTCAGCACGCCGATCAGCGCCGAAGACACCGGCGGCAGCCTGCACGACCGCCTCGCCCAGATGGGCCCGGGCGCCGTGGTTCAAGCCATCGCCGGCCTCGCCGACGGCAGCCTGCAGTGCGAGGTGCAGGATGACGCGCTGGCCACCTATGCGCACAAGCTGAACAAGGATGAGGCACGCCTGGACTGGAATCGCCCGGCCGTGGAACTGGAGCGCCTGATCCGCGCCTTCAACCCGTGGCCGGTGTGCCACAGCACCCTCGACGGCGAAACCGTGAAGGTGCTGGGCGCGAACTTGTCCACAGGCAACGGCGCTCCGGGCGAGATCCTGTCCGCGAGCAAGGACGGCCTGGTGGTCGCCTGCGCTGACGGCGCCCTGAGCCTGACGCGCCTGCAACTGCCCGGTGGCAAGGCCCTGGCCTTCAGCGACCTGTTCAACAGCCGCCGCGAGAAGTTCGCAAGCGGCAAGGTGCTCGGCCAATGAACCCACGCCTGGCTGCCGCCCGCGCCCTTGCGGCCGTACTCAGCGGCAAGGCTTCGCTGAACAGCTCGCTGCCCGCGCAACTGGACAAGGTCGAGGAGCGCGATCGCGGCCTGACCCAGGACCTGGCCTTCGGCACCGCCCGCTGGCAACCACGCCTGGACCTGCTTGCCGCACAACTGCTGCAGAAGCCGTTCAAGGCCGCCGACGCCGATGTGCAGGCGCTGCTGCTGGTCGGCCTGTACCAGCTGTTCTACACACGTATTCCGGCACACGCTGCCATCGGCGAGACCGTTGGTTGCGCCGACAAGCTCAAGAAGCCTTGGGCCAAGGGCCTGCTCAACGCCGTACTGCGCCGCGCCCAGCGTGAGGGCGAGGAACTGCTCGCCAGCCTGGAGCGCGACCCGGTGGTCCGCACCGCCCACCCGCGCTGGCTGCAGAAGTCGCTAAAGGCGTTCTGGCCGGAGCAATGGGAAGCCATCTGCGCCGCCAACAACGCCCACCCGCCGATGATCCTGCGGGTCAACCGCCGTCATCACAGCCGTGATGCGTACCTGGCGCTGCTAGCCGATGCTGGCATCGGTGCCAGCGCCTGCCCGTTCAGCCGCGACGGCATCGTGCTGGCCGAAGCCTGCGACGTGCGCGGCCTGCCGGGCTTCGCCGACGGCTGGATCAGCGTGCAGGACGAAGCCGCACAGCTGTCGGCCGACCTGCTGGAGCTGGCTCCCGGTCAACGTGTACTCGATGCCTGCTGCGCCCCGGGCGGCAAGACCTGCCACCTGCTCGAAGCCGAGCCGGGCCTGGCGCAGATGGTCGCCATCGACCTGGAGGCCAAGCGCCTGGCGCGGGTACGGGAGAACCTCGACCGGCTGCAGCTCGATGCCGAGCTGATCGCCTGTGATGCCCGCGATACCGCCAGCTGGTGGGACGGCAAGCCGTTCCAGCGCATCCTGCTCGATGCGCCGTGCTCGGCCACCGGCGTGATCCGCCGCCACCCGGACATCAAGCTGACCCGTCAGGCCGAGGACATCCCGACCCTGGCCGCACTGCAGGGAGAGCTGCTCGATGCGCTGTGGCCGACGCTCGAAGTCGGCGGCATGCTGCTCTACGCCACCTGCTCGAGCCTGCCGACCGAGAACACCGACGTGATAGACGCCTTCCTCGCCCGCACCCCCGGTGCCCGTGAGCTTGACCTGGCGACCGAGGCCGGCCTGCGCCAGCCCCACGGCCGCCAGCTACTGGCCCAGGAAGGCGGCCACGACGGCTTTTACTATGCCAAGCTGATCAAGATCGCCGCCTCGCGCGGATAAGAACAAAAGGTAGGGAGTAGCGGATGAAGATCATCATCCTCGGCGCAGGCCAGGTAGGCGGTACGCTGGCCGAACACCTGGCGAGCGAAGCCAACGACATCACGGTGGTCGACACCGATGGCGAGCGCTTGCGTGACCTGGGCGACCGCCTCGACATCCGCACCGTGCAGGGCCGCGCCTCGCTGCCCACGGTACTGCGCCAGGCGGGCGCCGATGATGCCGACATGCTGGTGGCAGTGACCAACAGCGACGAGACCAACATGGTCGCCTGCCAGGTGGCCTATTCGCTGTTCCACACCCCGACCAAGATCGCCCGGGTGCGCGAATCTTCCTACCTCAGCCGCGAGGAGCTGTTCGACAACGACCACATTCCGGTGGACGTGCTGATCAGCCCCGAGCAGGTGGTGACCAACTACATCAAGCGTCTGATCGAGCACCCCGGCGCCCTGCAGGTGATCGACTTCGCCGAGGGCAAGGCCCAGTTGGTGGCGGTCAAGGCCTACTACGGCGGCCCGCTGGTGGGTCAGCAACTGCGCCAGATCCGCGCGCACATGCCCAATGTCGATACCCGCGTGGCTGCGATCTTCCGCCGCGACCGGCCGATCAAGCCCCATGGCGACACGGTGATCGAGGCCGACGACGAAGTGTTCTTCATCGCCGCGAAGAAGGACATTCGTGCAGTGATGGGCGAGCTGCGGCGTATCGACGAGACCAACAAGCGAGTGGTCATCGCCGGTGGCGGGCAGATCGGCGAACGCCTGGCCGAAGCCATCGAAAGCCGCTACCAGGTGAAGATCATCGAGATGAGCCCGGCACGCTGCCGGCATCTTTCGGACAACCTCGAAAGCACCGTGGTCCTGCAGGGCAGCGCATCGGACAAAGACCTGATGCTCGAAGAAAACATCGCCGAGGCCGACATCTTCCTGGCCCTGACCAACGACGACGAGGCCAACATCATGTCGTCGCTGCTGGCCAAGCGCCTGGGTGCCCGCAAGGTGATGACGCTGATCAACAACCCGGCCTACGTCGACCTGGTGCAGGGCGGCGACATCGACATCGCCATCAGCCCGCAGTTGGCAACCATAGGCACGCTGCTGGCCCATGTGCGCCGTGGCGATATCGTCAGCGTGCACTCGCTGCGTCGCGGTGCAGCGGAAGCCATCGAGGCAGTCGCCCATGGTGATTCGAAATCGAGCAAGGTGATCGGCAAGGCCATCGAAGACATCGCCCTGCCGCCCGGCACCACCATCGGCGCGATCATTCGCGACGAAGAGGTGCTGATCGCTCACGACGACACGGTGATCGAGGCGGGTGACCATGTGATCCTGTTCGTTGTGGATAAAAAGCATATTCGCGATGTGGAGAAGCTGTTCCACGTCGGCTTGAGTTTCTTCTAGAGGGAAGACGGCATGCGCGAATCGCTGGAAAAGATGCTGGCCAAGGGTGTGGATAACCCGCTGCTGAGATTCGGCCTGGGCAAGGCCTGGCTGGATGAGGGCAAGGGCGCCGAAGCAGCGGTGCACCTGGCGAGTTGCGTCGAGCAGGACCCGAAGTACTCGGCAGCGTGGAAACTGTTGGGCAAGGCGTATCAGCTCGAAGGCGACATCGCTGCGGCGCGCAAGGCGTGGGAGGAGGGGATCGTTGCGGCGCAGGCCCATGGCGACAAGCAGGCCGAGAAAGAAATGGCCGTGTTCCTGAAAAAGCTGAACAAAGCCTGACAGACGCCGCGGTCCTTGTAGGAGCAACTGTCTTGTTCAAAATCTAAAGGCCAGCCCAATCCCTGTGGGAGCGGGCTTGCCCGCGAAAAGAACACCTCGATCATTCAGACGAACTCGAATCAGCTTGCTTTATTGCTGACTTGGT
>NZ_JBNFMU010000209.1:0-42743 GCF_049942315.1 Pseudomonas wayambapalatensis | reverse complement strand
CAAGGCACATGCGGCATGCAGCTTGCCATTCACCGCTCTCACTCCAGATTCTAATCCCCTATCAAGACACAAGCGGCGGTTCGCCGCTGCGACTTGTCCCGCGATCGGGCGCGAAGCGGCCGCAAACTCGGCAACCGAGATTTTCCTGATAGATCTCGGCGTCTGGTTTTACGGCCGCTTCGCGCCCGATCGCGGGACAAGCCCGCTCCTACAGAGTGTGGATAACTCAGTACCAGCGCGGCTCGCCGGCCGGACGCTTCTTGAAGCGCTTCATGCTCCACATGTACTGACTCGGGTACTCGCGCACATAGCGCTCGACCACCTTGCTCATGGCTGCCGCAGCCACCGCCACATCCTCGCTGTACATCGCTTCGGGCGCCGCTTCGAGGAACACCTTGAACCCGGACCCGTCCGGCAGGCGCAGGGCATGCAGGAACACCCCCACCGCCTTGCCGCCAGCCAGCATGTTCGGCACGAACTTGCTGGTCAGCGCCTGGGTGCCGAGGAAAGGCACGAATACCCCCGCCGACTCGGCCGGCTCAGGGTCGGCAGGAATGCCCACCTGCCCGCCGCGACGCACTTCCTTGATCACGCTGAGAATGCCTTCCTTGGTCGAAGGCGCCACGCGGTTGCCCATCTGCACCCGCTGCTCGCGCAGCAGGTCATCCACCGCCTTCAGCTTGGGCGGACGGTAGAAGATGATCGGCTTGCACTGGTTGCAATAGAAGTGGTTCAGCACCTCCCAGTTGCCCAGGTGGCTGGTGATGCCGACCACCCCTTTGCCAGAGGCCAGGGCTTGCTCGAGCACTTCCAGGCCGTGCACTTCCTTGACCAGCTCCAGCGACTGCTGAGGCGGGCGGATCCAGGCCCAGGCGCTTTCGACGAAGGACTTGCCGATATCCTTCAGCGCACGCCCCACCAACTGCTCACGCTCGGCAGGGTTCATCTCGGGGAAGCACTTGGCGAGGTTGATGCGCACCACGTTGCGCGAACCGTTGGGGATTTTCCACATCAGCCAGCCGATACCGGCACCGACGCGCTGCACCGCGCCCCAGGGCAGTTTGGCGAACAGGCGCAGCACCCCGACCATCAGGGCGCCCTTGAACTTTTCCACAGGCCAATTCCTTATTTCTGCAAGGCGCGCATTGTAACGCCTCAGCGCACCAGCGCGGCGTAGCGATCGCAATCGGTGGTGTGGTCCATGACCATGCCGGTGGCCTGCATGAAGGCGTAGCAAATGGTCGGACCGACGAAGGTGAAGCCTTTTTTCTGCAGGGCCTTGCTCATCGCCTTGGCTTCATCGGTGATCGCCGGGATATCGGCGCGCCCCTGGTAATGGTTGATCTTCGGCTCGCCGCCGACGAACGACCACAGCCACTCGCCGGGGTTTTCCAGCGCCAGCCAGGCGCGCGCGTTGCGGCGCACGGCATTGAGCTTGAGGCGGTTGCGAATGATGCCGGGATCGAGCATCAGTTCTTCTATGCGCTCGTCGCTCATCTCGGCCAGTTGCACTGGGTCGAAGCCTTGCAGCACCTGGCGATAGCGCTCGCGTTTCTTCAGCACGGTGATCCACGAAAGGCCCGCCTGGAACCCTTCGAGCAAAAGCATCTCGAAGAGCAACGCCGGGTCGCGCTGCGGGGTTCCCCATTCCTGGTCATGGTAGGCCTGGTACAAGGGATCGTCGGTACACCAAAAGCAGCGTGGCATAAGGCTCCAATTACGTAGAGGGCGAGGCGAATCGGGTTATACTCCCGCTCTTTACATCCGCATCCCCAGATACAGGTGAATTTCGTGAGCCAGCCTACGCCAGCCGTGCGTACCTTCCAAGACCTGATCCTCGCCCTGCAGAACTACTGGGCCGAGCAAGGTTGTGTGGTACTTCAGCCCTACGATATGGAAGTAGGCGCCGGCACTTTCCACACCGCCACCTTCCTGCGCGCCGTCGGCCCGGAGACCTGGAACGCTGCCTACGTGCAGCCTAGCCGTCGCCCCGCCGACGGACGGTATGGCGAAAACCCCAACCGCCTGCAGCACTACTACCAGTTCCAGGTGGTACTCAAGCCGAACCCGGCCAACTTCCAGGAGCTGTACCTGGGCTCGCTGAAGGCCATCGGCCTGGACCCGCTGGTCCACGACATCCGCTTCGTCGAAGACAACTGGGAATCGCCGACCCTGGGTGCCTGGGGCCTGGGTTGGGAAATCTGGCTGAACGGCATGGAAGTGACCCAGTTCACCTACTTCCAGCAGGTCGGTGGCATCGAGTGCTATCCGGTCACCGGCGAGATCACCTATGGCCTGGAGCGTCTGGCCATGTACATCCAGGGTGTCGATTCGGTGTACGACCTGGTCTGGGCCGACGGCCCGTTCGGCAAGGTCACCTATGGCGATGTGTTCCACCAGAACGAAGTGGAGCAATCGACCTACAACTTCGAGCACGCCAACGTCGAGAAACTGTTCGAGCTGTTCGACTTCTACGAAAGCGAAGCCAACCGCCTGATCAAGCTGGACCTGCCGCTGCCGACCTACGAAATGGTCCTGAAGGCTTCGCACACCTTCAACCTGCTCGACGCCCGCCGCGCCATCTCGGTGACCGAGCGCCAGCGCTACATCCTGCGCGTGCGCACCCTGGCCCGCGACGTGGCGCAAAGCTATCTGCAAGCCCGCGCACGCCTGGGCTTCCCGATGGCCACCCCCGAACTGCGTGATGAAGTACTGGCCAAGCTGGAGGCTGCACAATGAGTGCGCAAGATTTCCTGGTTGAACTGGGCACCGAAGAGCTGCCCCCAAAAGCCCTGGCCTCGCTGGGCGACGCATTCCTGGCCGGTATCGAGAAAGGCCTGCAGGCCGCCGGCCTGAACTACGCCGGCAAGTCGGTCTATGCCGCGCCACGCCGCCTGGCCGTACTGATCCGCCAACTGGACGTACAGCAACCTGATCGCAGCATCAATATCGACGGCCCGCCCCGCCAGGCCGCATTCGATGCCGACGGCAATCCGACCCAGGCCGCCCTCGGCTTCGCCAAGAAGTGCGGCGTCGAGCTGTCCGAGATCGACCAGAGCGGTGCCAAGCTGCGCTTCTCCCAGCACATCCCGGGCAAAGCCACTGCCAGCCTGCTGCCAACCATCGTCGAAGACTCGCTCAACGACCTGCCGATCCCCAAGCGCATGCGCTGGGCGGCCAGCCGTGAAGAGTTCGTGCGCCCCACTCAGTGGCTGGTGATGCTGCTGGGCGACCAGGTCGTCGACTGCACCATCCTCTCGCAGAAAGCCGGTCGCGAATCGCGCGGGCACCGCTTCCACCACCCGGAAAACGTGCTGATCACCACCCCGGCCAACTACGTCGAGGACCTGCGCAAGGCCCACGTACTGGCCGACTTCGCCGAGCGCCGCGAGCTGATCGCCAAGCGCACCGCAGAGCTGGCCCTGCAGCAGGAAGGCAGCGCCATCGTACCGCCGGCGCTGCTGGACGAAGTGACTGCGCTGGTCGAATGGCCGGTGCCGCTGGTGTGCTCGTTCGAGGAGCGCTTCCTGGAAGTGCCGCAGGAAGCCCTGATCACCACCATGCAGGACAACCAGAAGTACTTCTGCCTGCTCGACAGCGAAGGCAAGTTGCTGCCGCGCTTCATCACCGTGGCCAACGTCGAGAGCCTCGATCCGAAGCAAATCGTCGAGGGTAACGAGAAGGTCGTGCGTCCGCGCCTGACCGACGCCGAGTTCTTCTTCAAGCAAGACAAGAAGCAGCCTCTGGAAACCTTCAACGAACGCCTGAAGAACGTGGTGTTCCAGGCCCAGCTGGGTACGGTGTTCGACAAGGCCGAGCGTGTCTCCAGGCTGGCCGCCTACATCGCCCCGTTCATCGGCGGCAGTGCAGCCAACGCCGGCCGCGCCGGCCTGCTGTCCAAGTGCGATTTGGCCACCGAAATGGTCGGCGAATTCCCTGAAATGCAGGGCATCGCGGGCTACTACTACGCCGTCAACGATGGCGAGCCACAAGATGTCGCCCTGGCACTCAACGAGCAGTACATGCCGCGCGGTGCTGGCGCTGAGTTGCCGGAAACCCTCACCGGCGCCGCCGTGGCCATCGCCGACAAGCTCGACACCCTGGTCGGCATCTTCGGCATCGGCATGCTGCCAACCGGCAGCAAGGATCCCTACGCCCTGCGTCGCGCCGCCCTCGGCGTGCTGCGCATCCTGATCGAGAAGCAGCTGGACCTGGACCTGACCGCTGCGGTCGAGTTCGCGGTCAAGCAGTACGGCGCCAAGGTCAAGGCTGCAGGCCTGGCTGACCAGGTGCTGGAGTTCATCTTCGATCGCCTGCGTGCACGCTACGAAGACGAAGGCGTCGATGTGGCCACCTACCTGTCGGTACGTGCCCTGAAGCCGGCTTCGGCCCTGGATTTCGATCAGCGCGTGCAGGCCGTGCAGGCCTTCCGCAAGCTGCCGGAAGCCGAGGCCCTGGCCGCGGTGAACAAGCGCGTTTCGAACCTGCTGAGCAAGGCCGAAGGCGCCATCGCCGACCAGGTCGAGCCGAAGTACTTCGACAACGCCAACGAGTTCTCCCTGTACTCGGCGATCCAGCAGGCCGACCAGGCTGTGCAGCCAATGGCTGCCGCACGCCAGTACAGCGAATCGCTGGCACGTCTGGCTGCGCTGCGCGATCCGGTCGATGCGTTCTTCGAGGCGGTCATGGTCAACGCCGAAGACGCCAAGGTACGCGCCAACCGTTATGCCCTGCTCAGCCGCCTGCGCGGTCTGTTCCTGGGCGTGGCCGACATCTCGCTGCTGGGGTAAGCCTTGAAACTGCTGATTCTCGATCGAGACGGGGTGATCAATCACGACTCCGACGCCTACATCAAGTCGCTGGAGGAGTGGATCCCCATTCCCGGCTCGATCGAGGCCATTGCGCAGTTGAGCAAGGCGGGCTGGACGGTGGCAGTGGCCACCAACCAGTCCGGCATTGCCCGTGGCTACTACCCGCTGTCCACGCTGGAGGCCATGCACGCGCGTCTGCGCGAGCTGGTCGCCGAGCAGGGCGGCGAGGTCGGGCATATCGTCTATTGCCCGCATGGGCCGGACGAAGGCTGCGAGTGCCGCAAGCCCAAGCCCGGAATGCTGCGGGCGATTGCCGAGTATTACCAAGTCGACCTGCGCGGTGTATGGTTCGTCGGCGATAGCACAGGTGACCTGGAGGCCGCCCTGGCCGTCGGAGCACAACCGGTGCTGGTGAAAACCGGCAAAGGGGAGAAGACCCTGAAAAAGGGCATCCCTGAAAACACATTGATTTTCGACGATCTGGCAGCCATCGCCAGAGAACTTATTTAAAGAGTGCGCCTGTTCGGCGCACTTCCTCAGGCGGGCGAGCCCCGCAACGGTACATGCCACTATGTCGATCCTGCAGGCGATCAGAATCTTTCTTTTTTACCTGCTGTTGGGCACCAGTTCGCTGCTGTGGTGCTCGCTTAGCTTCTTCATCGCGCCCTTCCTGTCGTTTCCGCGACGCTATCGCTTCATCAACGTCTACTGGTGCCGCTGTGCGGTGTTCCTGACACGGGTGATCCTGGGTATCGACTACAAGATCATCGGCGCCGAGAACGTGCCCAAAGAGCCCTGCGTGATACTGTCCAACCACCAGAGCACCTGGGAAACCTTCTTCCTCTCGGCATACTTCTCGCCCCTGAGCCAGGTGCTCAAGCGTGAGCTGTTGTACGTGCCGTTCTTCGGCTGGGCAATGGCGATGCTGCGGCCGATCGCCATCGACCGCAACAACCCCAAGGAAGCCCTGCGCCATGTGGCGAGCAAGGGCGACGAACTGCTCAAGCAGGGCGTCTGGGTGCTGATTTTCCCCGAGGGTACGCGCGTGCCCTATGGTCAGGTCGGCAAGTTCTCCCGCGGTGGCACCGCCCTGGCGGTGAACGCCGGCCTGCCGGTGCTGCCGATCGCGCACAACGCTGGCAAGTTCTGGCCAAAGACTGGCTGGGGCAAGCGCTCTGGCACCATCGAGGTGGTGATTGGCGAGCCGATGTACGCCAACGGCACCGGGCCACGTGCCATCGCCGAGCTCAACGATCGTGCCCAGGCGTGGAACGAGGCGACACAGCGGGCCATGGGGTCGCTGCCGCCGGCAGAAGAAAACGTCACCGAATCAATCGCCTGACGATCTGTGGATAACGTGTTAGCAATTTTTGGATTAATGCTTTCGGATCGTATCTAAGTAGTTGAATTAGCTATTTATTTCTCTGTATGACGTTTTTTCGAAAATCGTGCATAAGTTTTTTCGAGGCATAAAAAAACCGGCTTTTACGCCGGTTTTTTCATACCTGGGCAACGCAGGTGTCTGCGTCGCGGGTTAACCCGCTCCTACACCTTGTCGATGTCCACATCCTTGGTCTCTTTCAGGCAGAAGAGTCCCACCACCAGGCTGACGCCGGTGATCAATACCGGGTACCACAACCCATAGAAGATATCCCCGGTGTACACCACCAGCGCGAACGATACCGTCGGCAGGAAGCCACCGAACCAGCCGTTGCCGATGTGATAGGGCAGCGACATCGAGGTGTAGCGGATACGTGTGGGGAACAGCTCGACCATCACCGCTGCCAGTGGCCCGTAGGTCATGGTCGCGATCAGGATCATCGCCACGATCAGCACCACCACCATCACCTGGTTCACATGGGCAGGATCGGCCTTGGCCGGATAGCCCGCCTGCTCGATGGCCGTGCGCATCGCCACTTCATCGAAACCGTTGATGGTCTTGTCGCCGATGCTCACCGAAACGTCGCTGCCCGTCGCCGCAACCGAGCTGTAAGGCAGGCCCTGCTTGACCAGGAAGGTCTTGACCTTGTCACAAGGGCTGTCGAAGCGTGCCTTGCCCACCGGGTCGAACTGGAAGGTGCAGCCTTGCGGGTCGGCACTGACCACGATCGGCGACTGCCGGCTGGCGGCGTCGATCTGCGGATTGGCGTAGTGGCTGAGCGCCTTGAACATCGGGAAGTAGCACAGGGTCGCCAGCAGCAGGCCAATCATCAGGATCGGTTTGCGCCCCACGCGATCCGACAGCCAACCAAAGAACACGAAGAACGGCGCACCTATCACCACGCTGATGATCAGCAGGGTATTGGCCTGGGCCGGGTCCATCTTGAGCATCTGGGTCATGAAGAACAGCACGTAGAACTGCGCGGTGTAGAAGGTCACGGCCTGGCCGGCGTTGATGCTGAACAGGGCGGTGAGCACCACCTTGAGGTTGGGCCAGGAGGTGAACGACTCGCGGATCGGCGACTTGCTGATCTTGCCCTGGGCCTTCATTTTCACAAAGGCTGGCGACTCGTGCATGCTCATGCGAATCCAGGTGGAGATGCCCAACAGCACGATCGACAGCAGGAACGGCAGGCGCCAGCCCCAGGTCTCGAACTGGTCGCCACTGATGTACCGGCTGCCCAGCACCACGATCAGCGACAGTAGCAGACCGAGGGTGGCAGTGGACTGGATGAAGCCGGTGTGGAACCCGCGCTTGCCGGGCGGGGCATGCTCGGCCACGTAGGTGGCCGCCCCACCGTATTCGCCGCCCAAGGCCAAGCCCTGGAGCATGCGCAGGATCACCAGGATGATCGGTGCGGCGATGCCGATGCTGGCGTAGGTGGGCAACAGGCCGACCGCGAAGGTCGACAGGCCCATCAGCACAATGGTCACCAGGAAGGTGTACTTGCGCCCGATCATGTCGCCCAGGCGTCCGAATACCAATGCACCGAAAGGCCGCACGAGGAAGCCTGCGGCAAAGGCCATCAAGGCGAAGATGAAAGCGGTGGTGTCGTTGACGCCGGCAAAGAACTGCTTGCTGATCACCGCTGCCAGCGCGCCATAGAGAAAGAAGTCATACCACTCGAACACCGTCCCGAGGGATGACGCGAAAATGATCTTGCGTTCCTCACGTCGGCTGCCGCTGGTGGCCGCCGCGCCCTGCTCTTGAATGTAATCCGACATCGTTGCTGTCCTCGGCCCGCAGGCCACAGTGATTATTTTTCTTGTTCCACTGTCGGCAGCCATCGACCGCAAGCTGCCGGTGTTGCACGCACCCGGTCAGGGCGTCGGTATCGCGCTGGTATCGCTGAGGTTGCTGTGGCTTGGGGCCCCCTTGAGAATCAGTTGTGCCGCCTTCTCGGCGATCATCAATGTCGGTGAACAGGTATTGCCGGAGACGATCTGCGGCATGATCGAGGCATCGGCGACGCGCAGGCCAGGTATGCCATGGACGCGCAGCTGGTTATCCACAACGTCCAGCGGCCCATTGCCCATACGGCAGGTGCCGACCGGATGGAAGATGGTGGTGCCGATCTTGCCGGCGGCCTCGTGCAGTTGCTCCTCGGTTTGCAGCGCGGGGCCTGGCAGATACTCCTTGGGATCGAACGCAGCCAGGGCAGGGGCCTGGACGATGCGTCGGGTGATGCGGATAGCGTCAGCGGCGACCTGCAGGTCCTGTGGGTCGCTGAGGTAGTTGGGGTCGATCAGCGGCGCTGCGTTCATGTCTGCCGAGCGGATGTCGATGCGTCCACGGCTGGCCGGGCGCAGGTTGCACACCGAAGCCGTGAAGGCAGGGAAGCGGTGCAACGGTTCGCCGAAACGCTCGAGCGACAGCGGCTGCACGTGATACTGCAGGTTGGCGGTGGCCTGCTCCGGGCTCGAGCGCACGAATGCGCCCAACTGGCTCGGCGCCATGGCCAGCGGCCCGCTGCGGTCGTAGAGGTAGCGCAGGCCCATGCCCAGCTTGCCCCACAGGCTGTTAGCCATCTGGTTGAGCGTGCGGGTGTTCTGGATCTGGTAGATCAGGCGCAGTTGCAGGTGGTCCTGCAGATTGCCGCCCACGCCCGGTAATTCGTGACGCACCGTTATCCCCAGGTCTTCGAGCAGCTTGCGCGGCCCAATGCCTGAACGCTGCAGGATGCCAGGCGAACCGACGGAGCCTGCGCACAGGACGATCTCGCGGCGGGCACGAAACTCATGCCAGGCCCCTTGCCAGCGCGCCTTCACCGCAGTGGCACGGGCGTTGTCCAGCACGACCTGATCAACCTGCACATCGGTGAGCACGGTAAGGTTCGGGCGGGACTGGACGGGCCGCAAGAAGGCCTTCGAGGCATTCCAGCGCACACCGCTGCGCTGGTTGACCTGAAAGTATCCACAGCCCTGGTTGTCGCCGGTGTTGAAGTCTCCGACCTTGCCGATACCGCTCTGCTCGGCGGCATCGCGGAACGCATCGAGGATCGGCCAGCTGTAGCGTTGCTGCTCTACCCGCCACTCACCATCGGCGCCATGGCTTTGGCTGGCGCCAGCGAAGTGGTTTTCACTGGCCTTGAACAACGGCAGTACATCGTTCCAGCTCCAGCCGTCGTTGCCTTGTTCGGCCCAGCGGTCGTAGTCTGCGGCCTGGCCGCGCATGTAGATCATGCCGTTGATGGAGGAACAGCCGCCCAGCACCTTGCCCCGCGGATAGCCGAGGCTGCGACCATCCAGCCCAGGCTGGGCTTCGGTCTTGAAGCACCAGTCGGTGCGGGGGTTGCCGATGCAGTAGAGGTAACCGACGGGGACGTGAATCCACGGGTAGTTGTCGCGCCCGCCCGCCTCGAGCAGCAGGACGCGGCAGGCAGGGTCTGCGGACAATCGATTGGCCAGCAGGCATCCGGCGGGACCGGCCCCTACGACCACGTAGTCGAAGACAGAATCGGCTGATGGCATGTGCAACCTCGCGCCTGATTATTATTCTTGTCCCCACCCATCTTATTGATTAATTTCGCCGAGGAAACACGAGATTTTGCGCAGCCGTTGTGCGTTTTTTCACAACGGCTCCTGCACGGGCCGGAAAGGATATTCACAGGGATCAGCATGTTCGACTGGAACGATCTGCGGTTTTTCCTCGAGTTGCAGCGCAGCGGCCGTCTGCTCACGGCGGCCAAGCGCCTCAACACCACCCACAGCACCGTCGCCCGCCATATCGAGAATATCGAGAAGAACCTGGGCACCGCGCTGTTCGTCCAGCATGCCCAGGGGTACGAGCTGACACCTTCGGGCCAGGCGCTGCTCAAGCACGCCGAAGCCATGGAGAACGTCGCCCTGCTGGCGCAGGAGGAAATCACCCAGGCCATCACGCCATTGGGCAAGATCCGCCTGGGGGTCACCGAAGGCATCGGCATCATGTTCTTCACCCCGCGCCTGGGGGCCCTGTTCGAGCGCTACCCCGGGCTTGAAGTCGAACTGGTCGCGGTGCCGCGCTTCGTCAGCATCCTCAACCGCGAAGCCGAAATCAGCATTCACCTGGAACGCCCCAATGCCGACCTGCTGATCACCCGCAAACTCACCGACTACCGCCTGGCCCTCTACGCCAGCCAGGACTATCTCGACCGCGCACCGCCGCTGCGCAACCGCGACGATCTGGCCCGGCACAGCTGGATCGGCTACGTGGACGACCTGATCTTCAGCCAGGAGCTGTTGTTCCTCAACAGCTTCTGCCGCGCGCCGAACGTGATATTCCGCAGCACCAGCGTGATCGCCCAGCAGCAGGCCGCACGCGCGGGCCTGGGCATCGCCGTGTTGCCCAACTACATGGGCCGCCACGACCCGAGCCTGGTGCGCGTGCTGCCCAGCGAAACCATCCAGCGCAGCTACTGGATCTGTACGCGTCGCGAGCTGCACAAGTCGGTACGCCTGCGGGTGGTCTGGGACTACCTGCTCAAGCTCTGCGCCGAGCAGCAGCACGAGTTGCTAGCCGAGTAGCGCCTTGCCTGCCAGCGAGACCGCAGCCCCGATTCCCACCACCACGAACAGTTGCTGCAGGCGTGGCCCGGCCAGCTTGGCGGCCAGCGGGCGGGCCACCAGCAAGCCCAGCACCGCACCAAAGGCGAAGGGCGCGCCAACCTGCCAGTGCATGACTCCACCAAGGCTCGCACTCACCACACTGCCAGTGGAAACCAGTGCGATCACCGCCAGGGACGTGGCGACGATGCTTTTCATGTCCAGGTTGGTATAGCGGTTCAAGGCCGGGATGATGACGAAGCCGCCGCCGACGCCCAACAGGCCGGATAGCAGGCCGGACAACATGCCGGTGAACGCCAGCGCGCGGGCGCAGGGGAGGGTCCAGCGCAGACGTCCCTGCAAGGGATTGAGCACGCAGGGCATGATCTGCCGCTCACCGCATGGCGATTCGCCGCGTAGCTCGCGAGCTGCCTTGCGCCAGATGCGCAGGCAGGCATACACCAGCACGCAGGCGAAGACCAACGCCAGCGGTGTGTTCGGTAAACGGTGCGCCAGCATCAGACCGAAAGGTGCGCAGACGATACCGATTGCCGCAATGAACAATGCTGCGCGATAACGCACCAGCCCTTGCCGCAGGCCGAGCCCGGCGCCCACGGCAGCGGCCAGGCCGACCGCCAGCAACCCAATCGGCGCCGCCTCGACCATCGACAGCCCCAGGCCGAAAACCAGCAACGGCACCGCAAGGATCCCGCCTCCAGCCCCGGTCAGCGCCAGCACCGCACCAATGATCGCGCCCAGTCCGGCGCCAAGAAGCTGATGCTCGATCACTTCGACGCCTCGACGGCCATAGGCTGCGGCCGCGCCAGCCACTCCCGCCCCTTGAGCATCGCCTGCCAGTAAAGCGGCGGCAGTACCCGTGCCTTGAGCAACCAGGCCAGCCGCGTAGGCTTGCGTCCATCGAGCAACCAACGCGGAAAACTTGGTGCCAGCTTGCCGCCATAGGTGAACTCGGCCAGCACGATCTTGCCGCGCTCCACGGTCAGCGGGCAGGAGCCGTAGCCGTCGTAGGCGACCTGTGTCGGCAAGCGCCCGAGCGCCACCAGCACATTGTTGGCCACAACCGGTGCCTGCTTGCGTGCGGCCGCTGCGGTCTTGGCATTGCTGGTGTTGATCACGTCACCCAGGGCATGAACGTTGGCGAACTGACGGTGGCGCAAGCTGTGCGGATCGACATCCACCCAGCCGGCGGCATCTGCCAGCGGGCTCTGCCGGATGAAGTCCGGGGCAACCTGGGGCGGCACCACGTGCAGCATGTCGAACGCTTCGGTACGCGTTTCGCTGCTGCCGTCGGCGAGCGTACGCACGAAGGTCGCCTGTTGATTCGGGCCATCGACCGCCACCAGGCGCTGGCTGTAGTTGAGGTCGACACCGTACTTGTCGATGTAGCTCATCAGGGCCGGCACGTAGTCGGCAACACCGAACAGCACGGCACCGGCGTTGAAGAACGCGGGCTTTATCGCGCCCAGCCGGCCTTCACGCAGCCAGTGATCGCAGGACAGGTACAAGGCTTTCTGTGGGGCGCCGGCACATTTGATCGGCATCGGCGGTTGGCTGAACAGCGCGCGGCCCTGCTTGAGCGTCTGTACCAGCTTCCAGGTGTAGGGTGCCAGGTCGTAGCGGTAGTTGGAGGTCACGCCGTTGCGCCCAAGCGTATCTTCCAAGCCATCGATGGCTGCCCAGTCCAGCTTGAGGCCGGGGCAGACCACCAACTGCTCGTAGCTGATGGCGCGCCCGTCTTCGAGCATGACCAATTGGGCATGAGGCTCGAAACTCGTCACCCGTGCCTGAATCCAGCGCGCGCCGCTTGGCAGGGTCGCGGCTGTGGATCGCGCAGTTGAGGAGGCGCGAAACACCCCGGCGCCGACCATGGTCCAGCCGGGCTGGTAGTAATGAACGTCCGACGGATCGATCAGGGCGATGTCCAGCGACGGATCACGTTTGATCAGGCTGGATGCCGTGGCGATACCAGCGGCACCGGCGCCCACGATCAACACCTTGTGGTGTTCGGTACTGGGCGCAACGGCAGGGGACTGCAAGGCAGGCATGGTGTTTCCTTTGAATACTTATCAGGTGTGCTGAGCCGCTCAAATCGCGTTCAGCGGGATCTTCAGGTAGCGCACGCCATTGTCTTCCGGCTCGGGCAACTGCCCGCTGCGCATGTTGACTTGCACCGAAGGCAGGATCAGCACCGGCATGTCGAGGGTCTTGTCACGGGCTTCGCGCATCTCGACGAAGCTGTCTTCGCTGACACCCTGGTGAATATGGATATTGCTGGCGCGCTGCTCGGCCACCGTGGTCACGTAGCGCAACTCACGGCCACCGGGCAGGTAGTCATGGCACATGAACAGCCGGGTCTGGTCAGGGAAGGCCAGCAGGCGACGGATCGAGCGATACAGCGTGCGAGCGCTGGCGCCGGGGAAATCGCAACGGGCGGTGCCGTAGTCGGGCATGAACAACGTGTCGCCGACAAACACGGCTATCTCGCCCGCATCCTCGATCATGTAGCTCATGCACGCGGGGGTATGCCCTGGCGTGTGCAGCGCGCGGGCATGCAGGTTGCCGATACGGAAACCTTCCTCGTCCACGAACAGCACATCGAACTGACTACCATCCCGGGCAAAACCAGGCTCGGCGTTGAACAGCGAACCGAAGGTTTTCTGCACCTGGGTGATGTGGGCGCCAATGGCAATCTGGCCGCCCAGCCGTTGCTTGAGGTAGGCCGCTGCCGAGAGGTGGTCCGCATGCACGTGGGTTTCAAGAATCCACTGCACCTTGGCGCCCAATGCCTCGACCTGCGCGATCAGCCGGTCGGCAGAGGCGTGGCTGGTACGGCCTGACTTCGGATCGTAATCCAGCACGCTGTCGATCAATGCGCAGTGCTTTGTTTCGCGGTCCATGAGCAGGTAGCTGATGGTCGAGGTCGCCGGGTCGAACAGGGCTTCCACATGAAGGTTGTTGCCAATGATCATCACAGTCTCCAAAGCGCTGCCGCACCTGAATAGAGGCGGCGGCAGGAACAGACGCTTTATCAAGATGCATGCCAGGTCATTTCTCGCGGATATGTCCTGCATTTGCAGGTGTTGTATCAACACGATAGTTAAAGACTGCCAAGAAGACTGGCAGTCATCTGTCAGCTGCTGGCAGTGATTGGCAGTCCTTGTTAACCTCGCCGGGTAGTTTTTGCCGGTGCCCCCATGTCCGAGCTTCCTGCTGCAAACCATCCTGCCATCCTCGCGCTGGTGTCCTACCTCGAACACGATGTGTTGCCCGCCATCGTGCTCGATACCGACTACAACATTCTTGCGGCCAACGCGGCGTATCGACGCCAGTTCGCCACGCAGGATCGCGCCCCTCTGGGAGAAAAGTGTCACAGGGTTTCGCACCACTACGCCGTGCCCTGCGATCAGGCTGGGGAGCACTGTCCGCTGCGCAAGGCATGGGGCAGCAAGATGCCGGAGCGCGTGTTGCACATTCATCACACCCCGCGCGGGCCGGAACATGTGGACGTCGAACTGCGGCCGATCCTCGACGAGCAGGGCAGGGTGGTGGCATTCGTCGAACGGCTGACCAGCATCACCCTGGCGTCCGCACAACCGCAGCAGCAGGGGCTGGTCGGGCAGTCACCGGCGTTCAAGTCGGCACTCGCCAGCCTGCGACGGGCTGCTCCGGCTCAGATTCCGGTGCTGCTCCAAGGTGAGTCAGGAACAGGCAAGGAGCTGTTCGCCCGCGCCCTGCACCTGGGTAGCCCTCGGGCCAACGGCCCGCTGGTGGTGGTCGACTGCACCGGCCTCACCGAATCACTGTTCGAGAGTGAGCTGTTTGGTTACGAGAAAGGCGCGTTCACAGGCGCGACACAACGCAAGATCGGCTTGGCCGAGGCGGCGCATGGCGGCACCCTGTTCCTGGACGAGATCGGTGAAGTGCCGCTGGCCATGCAGGTCAAACTGCTGCGCCTGATCGAGACCGGCAGTTTTCGCCCGGTGGGCAGCCTGCGCACCGTGCACTCGGATTTCCGCCTGGTGTCGGCGACACACAAGCCGCTCAAGGCGATGGTCGCGCAGGGCGCCTTCCGTGAAGACCTGTATTACCGCATCAGTGGATTTCCGATTCGTCTGCCGGCGCTGCGTGAGCGTGTCGAAGATTTGCCGCTACTGATTGAAAGCCTGCTGCAACGTATCGCGGGCAAAGGCGCACCTCGAATCAGCCATGACGCACTCGAGCGTCTCAACCTGCATCCGTTTCCGGGAAATATTCGTGAGCTGCGGAACATGCTGGAGAGGGCCTGGCTGTTTGCCGATGATGGTTTGATTCGCAGTGAACATCTGGTCGAAGACACCGATCCGGACTCAGCGGCGAGACATCAGTCACGCGAGCAGCATGAACTGAAGGCGCTCGCTCAAGCACTGGACAGCTTCCAGGGATCGCGACGCGAGCTGGCCAAGCAGCTGGGGATGAGTGAACGCACCTTGTACAGAAGGCTCAAGGACCTCGAATCCTGACGCCCGTTGAACAGTGTTTCACGTGGAACATTCGTGTTTCGTGCTCCAGAAAACGAAAAAGCCAAGGTCTAGACCTTGGCTTTTCGTAGCTGAAGCTCGTAATCAGAAGTCCAGGTTGGACACCGACAACGCGTTGCTTTCGATGAAGTCACGACGCGGTTCTACCGCGTCACCCATCAAGGTGTTGAACAGCTGGTCGGCCGCAATCGCATCCTCGATGGTGACTTTGAGCATGCGGCGCACGGTCGGGTCCATGGTGGTTTCCCACAGCTGATCCGGGTTCATCTCACCCAGTCCTTTGTATCGCTGGATGGTGTGGCGCTTGGTGGTTTCGTTCATCAGCCAATCGAGGGCTTCTTTGAACTCGGTGACTGCCTTGCGACGCTCACCACGCTGAACATAGGCACCCTCGCCAAGCAGGGTCGCCAACTTGGCGCCCAGCACGACCACCGTACGGTAGTCGTTGCTGCCGAAGAACTCGCGGTTGAAGGTGACGTAACTGGCCAGACCGTGGGAAGTAACTTCGACTTCCGGCAACCAGATGTTGCGTTCCTTGTCTTCGCGCAGGCTGGCCCGGTAGGTCAGCCCAGACTTCTGGCTGTTGTTCAGGCGCTCCTGGAATTTGCCCAACCAGGCTTGCATGGTCGTGTGATCGGCCAACTGCGCCTGAGTGACTTCCGGCAAGTAGATGAAGTGCTCGGTCAGCTCTTCCGGGTACAGGCGCGACAGACGCTTGAGCGTCTTCATCACACCGCGGAACTCGTTGACCAGCGCCTCAAGCTGAACACCCGACACGGGAGGCGCCGATTCGTCCAGGTGCAGGCTGGCATCTTCCAGGGCCGACTGGGTCATGTACTCTTCCATGGCCTCGTCGTCCTTGATGTACTGCTCCTGCTTGCCTTTCTTCACTTTGTACAGCGGCGGCTGGGCAATGTAGATGTAACCGCGCTCGACCAGCTCCGGCAACTGACGGAAGAAGAAGGTCAGCAGCAGGGTACGGATGTGCGAACCGTCAACGTCAGCATCGGTCATGATGATGATGTTGTGATAGCGCAGCTTGTCGATGTTGTACTCTTCACGGCCGATGCCGCAGCCCAAGGCGGTAATCAGCGTGCCGACTTCCTGGGACGAGATCATCTTGTCGAAACGCGCTTTCTCGACGTTGAGGATCTTGCCCTTCAACGGCAGGATTGCCTGGGTGCGGCGGTTACGACCTTGCTTGGCCGAACCACCGGCGGAGTCACCCTCCACCAGGTACAGTTCGGAAAGGGCAGGGTCTTTTTCCTGGCAGTCGGCAAGCTTGCCCGGCAGACCAGCGATATCCAGAGCACCTTTGCGGCGGGTCATTTCCCGCGCCTTGCGCGCTGCTTCACGAGCACGCGCAGCGTCGATCATCTTGCCAACAACCGCCTTGGCTTCGTTGGGGTTTTCCAACAGGAAGTCGGCGAAGTACTTATTCATCTCCTGCTCCACGGCGGTCTTCACCTCCGAGGAAACCAGCTTGTCCTTGGTCTGCGAGCTGAACTTTGGATCCGGCACCTTCACCGAGATGATCGCGGTCAGGCCTTCACGGGCATCGTCGCCCGTGGTCGCGACCTTGTTCTTCTTGGCCAGGCCTTCTTGCTCGATGTAGCTGTTGAGGCTACGAGTCAGCGAGGAGCGGAAGCCCACCAGGTGAGTACCACCGTCGCGCTGCGGAATGTTGTTGGTGAAGCACAGCAGGTTTTCGTTGAAGCTGTCGTTCCATTGCAGGGCGACTTCGACACCCACGCCATCGTCACGCTGGACGTTGAAGTGGAAGACCTGGGAGTTCACCGGGGTCTTGTTGGTGTTGAGGTACTCGACGAAAGCACGCAGACCACCTTCATACTTGAAGAACTCTTCCTTGCCGGAGCGCTCGTCCTTCAGCAGGATGCCAACGCCCGAGTTGAGGAACGACAGCTCACGAATCCGCTTGGCCAGGATGTCCCAGCTGAAGTGGATATTCTTGAAGGTCTCGGCGGAAGGCTTGAAGTGAATGTGGGTACCGGTGGTTTCGCTTTCACCGACCACAGCCATCGGAGCTTGTGGCACACCGTGGACGTAGGTTTGTTCCCAGATTTTGCCGCTACGGCGAACGGTCAGAACCAGCTTCTCCGAGAGGGCGTTTACCACCGAGACGCCGACGCCGTGCAGACCGCCAGAAACCTTGTAGGAGTTGTCATCGAACTTACCGCCAGCGTGCAGTACGGTCATGATGACCTCGGCGGCGGAAACGCCTTCCTCTTTATGCACGTCGACGGGAATGCCACGACCGTTGTCGCGAACACTGATGGATTCGTCCGGATGGATGATGACGGTAATGTCATCGCAATGACCGGCGAGCGCTTCGTCGATCGAGTTGTCGACCACTTCGAAGACCATGTGGTGCAGGCCGCTACCATCATCGGTGTCGCCAATGTACATGCCGGGACGCTTGCGCACGGCATCCAGCCCTTTCAGCACCTTGATGCTGGAGGAGTCGTACGTTTGATTTTCGCTCATGCCTTCACTCCCGATGGTCGTGGGTCTGGGTGATACGGCCTTGTTCCACGTGGAACAAAGCAACTGGCGTATCCGTCTGCCAGCCTTCCCTCAGTAATTCGTGATCTACACAGGTGATAAAAACCTGGCAGTGTAATTCTTCAAGCAAGCGACACAGCGCGCGTCGATGCTGCTCGTCCAACTCGGACGGCAAGTCATCCACCAGATAAATACACTGACCGCGACGAACCTGACTGACGAGGTGCCCTTGGGCAATTCGCAGGGCACAAACGACCAGCTTTTGCTGACCACGAGACAGGATATCGGCCGCGTTATTGGCGCCCAATCTCAGGCGTAGGTCAGCACGCTGCGGACCGGCCTGGGTATGGCCCATCTGCTGATCGCGAAGGAGAGAGGTGGCGAGGACTTCACTGAGGTCCCGATCCTTGTCCCAGCCTCGATAGTAGCTAAGGGTCAATCCGTCCAGCTCGACCAGTTCGCTCAGGGTTCGCTCGAAGACGGGCTTCAAGGCCTTGATATAGTTGCGACGGTATTCATCTATTTCCGCGCTGGCGAGACACAGCTCCCGGTCCCAGGCGGCTTGCGAAGCAGCGTCAAGTGTACCATGTCGCAGCCATGAGTTCCGCTGCCGCAGGGCCTTCTGCAAGCGTTGCCAGGTCGCCATGAATCGAGGTTCCACGTGGAACACTCCCCAATCCAGGAACTGGCGACGCACCTTGGGAGCACCTTCGAGCAAACGGAAGCTGTCCGGGTTGATCAGCTGCAACGGCAGCATCTCCGCCAGTTGCGCAGCGCTGCGCGCATTCTGACCGTCAATGCGAATGGTGAAATCCCCTTGTCGCTCGCGCGAAACCCCAAGATTGCTCGTCGCACCATCGCTGATTTCAACCTGGCCGAACACCGTACAGGTTGGCTGTTCGTACTGGATGACGGGGTTCAATCGGGTACTGCGAAATGAGCGTGCCAGCCCCAGAAGATGCACGGCCTCGAGCACACTGGTCTTGCCGCTGCCGTTAGCGCCGTAGAGGATGTTGATACGAGGGGAGGGGGAGAGGGTCACCGGGTGCAGATTGCGCACCGCGGTGACCGAAAGACGTCGAAGGGACATTTGGCCTGCTACGGGTTACAGACGCATCGGCATGACAACGTAGGACGAGTCGTCATTGCCGGCTTCCTGCAGCAAGGCGCTGCTGTTGGAGTCGGCGAGAATCAGACGAACCTGCTCAGTGGTCATGACCCCCAGAACGTCCAGCAAGTAGCTGACGTTGAAGCCGATCTCCAGCGAACTGCCTTCGTAGTCAACGCTGATCTCTTCTTCAGCTTCTTCCTGCTCGGGGTTGTTGGCCTGAATTTTCAGCTGACCGGAGGCCAGTTGTAGACGAATGCCACGGTACTTCTCGTTGGACAGGATCGCAGTACGGCTGAACGCTTCACGCAGCGCCTGACGGTCACCGATCACCAGCTTGTCACCACCCTTGGGCAATACGCGCTCGTAATCCGGGAACTTGCCGTCGACCAGTTTCGAGGTAAAGGTGAACTCACCGGTGGTGGCGCGAATGTGGTGCTGGCCCAGGACAATGCTGACCATGCCTTCCGGATCGGTCAGCAGGCGCGCCAGTTCCAGGATACCTTTGCGCGGCACAATGACCTGGTGACGCTCGGCCTGGCCAATGGGCGCCTGCATGGCGCACAGTGCCAGACGGTGACCGTCAGTGGCGACAGCACGCAGCGTGTCGGTGGAGACCTCCAGCAGCATGCCGTTGAGGTAGTAGCGAACGTCCTGCTGGGCCATGGCGAAGCTGGTGCGCTCGATCAGGCGACGCAGCTTGCTCTGCTCCAGGTTGCAGGTGAGCGAACCTGGGCCTTCTTCCACAGTGGGGAAGTCGTTGGCCGGCAAGGTCGACAGGGTGAAGCGGCTACGACCAGCCTTGACCAGCAGCTTCTGCTCATCGACCTTGATATCGATCAGCACGTCGCTGGGCAGGCTCTTGCAGATGTCCATCAGCTTGCGCGCCGGGACGGTGATCTCGCCAGGCTCAGCCGGCTCTTCCAGTTGCACGCGGCCAACCAGTTCGACTTCCAGGTCGGTACCGGTCAACGACAGCTGCTGGCCTTGAACGACCAGCAGTACGTTGGACAGGACCGGCAAGGTCTGGCGGCGCTCGACGACGCCTGCGACCAGTTGCAGGGGTTTCAACAGGGCTTCGCGTTGAATGGTGAAATGCATGGTCTAGTCCCTTGCCTTCAAAGAGCTGCGCCGGCACCCATCAGGTGGTCAGCGTGCGCAGCAGGTTCTTGTAGTCCTCGCGGATGTCCGCGTCGGATTCCTTCAATTCGTTGATCTTGCGGCAAGCGTGCAGCACGGTGGTGTGGTCCCGACCGCCGAACATGTCGCCGATCTCCGGCAGACTGTGGTTGGTCAGCTCCTTGGACAACGCCATGGCCACCTGCCGCGGGCGCGCGACAGAGCGCGAGCGGCGCTTGGACAACAGATCGGAGATCTTGATCTTGTAGTACTCGGCGACCGTGCGCTGGATGTTATCCACACTGACCAGTTTGTCTTGCAGCGCCAGCAGATCCTTGAGCGATTCGCGAATCAACTCGATGGTGATATCTCGCCCCATGAAGTGCGAGTGAGCAATGACCCGCTTCAACGCACCTTCCAGTTCACGCACGTTGGAGCGGATGCGCTGGGCAATAAAGAACGCAGCATCGTGCGGCAGTTCGACTTTGGCCTGGTCGGCCTTCTTCATGAGGATCGCCACGCGGGTTTCAAGCTCCGGTGGCTCGACAGCCACCGTCAGGCCCCAACCGAAACGCGACTTCAGGCGCTCTTCCAGGCCTTCGATCTCTTTAGGGTAGCGGTCACTGGTGAGGATGACCTGCTGTCCACCCTCAAGCAGGGCATTGAAGGTGTGGAAGAACTCTTCTTGGGAACGCTCTTTGCGGGCGAAGAACTGGATATCGTCGATCAACAGCGCGTCCACCGAACGGTAGAAGCGCTTGAATTCGTTGATTGCGTTCAACTGCAACGCCTTGACCATATCGGCGACGAAGCGCTCCGAGTGCAGGTAGACGACCTTGGCATTCGGGTTCTTCTTCAGCAGGTGGTTACCCACAGCGTGCATCAAGTGCGTCTTACCCAGGCCCACGCCACCATAAAGGAAGAGCGGGTTGTAACCATGCTTGGGGTTGTCGGCAACCTGCCAGGCCGCAGCGCGCGCCAGCTGGTTGGACTTACCCTCCACGAAGGTCTCGAAGGTGAAGGTTCGGTTCAGGTAGCTGGTGTGCTTGAGCGCACCTTCGACCTGGACGGTCCGTTGCTCGGTACGGGTGGTTGCCGCAGGCGCAGGCGTCGAATCACCCACCCCATCGAAACCATCGTGGGACGTAGATTCCTGCACCTCACTGACCAACTCAGGCTCGAGCGCCGTGACCGGTGCACTGGCAACCGCTGTTGGCTGAACAGCCGGCTTGGCCTGGCTCTGGGCCAGGGATGCGGCGACCGCAGCACTGACCGGTGCGTTAGGTGCCGCTCGTGGAGCGGAGCTGCGGCGGCTGCCTATTAATAAGGAGAGGGCAGGTGCAAGGCCGTTTCCTTGTTCACCCAGCAGTTCGAGCAGGCGGCCGAGGTACTTTTCATTGACCCAATCGAGAACGAAACGGTTAGGCGCATAGACGCGCAACTCGTCGCCTTCGGCTTCGACCTGTAGCGGACGGATCCAGGTGTTGAATTGCTGGGCAGGCAGTTCGTCGCGCAGAAGCTCCACGCACTGCTGCCAAAGTTCCACTGACACGGATATCCCCTGAGTTGAAAGCCGGATGAGGCAAAAACAAACCGCCATTGTACCGGGCGAGCAGTCACTTATCCACATGTCGTGGTGTGTTGAGCTGTGCCAAATCAGTCATTTAGCGGCAAAAACGACCTTTCAAGCGGAAAATAAGCCCTGTGGATAACCGCACATGAGGGCTATGCACAACCCTGGGCTCAGCCCTGTGGATAATTCAGCTGTGGATAAATGCCTGTTCCATCCACAGCTTTTCCGCGGGTCCGGCACAGCCAGAGCACCTGTTACCGACATACTTATGATTCTCTGTACAGTCGATGGATTGTGGCCTGCAATAGGTTATCCACAGATACTTATCCACTTAAGATCTATAAGTTCTTCAAAAAAGCTTTCTATATGTCTCTCTTTTTTTACATGTTGAGCATCTGTTCCGTATGAATCAACCGGTCCTCAGGCTGGCAGAGGGGAAAGGCCGTCTATAAGGAATGCTGGTTGGAAATTGACCTATCGGCTTGCTTTCTCTAGAATCGCCGGTCTCTTAAAAAGGGGGCCATCCCGGCCCGTTGTCGACAACCCAGGTAACACGCCATGAAACGTACTTTCCAACCAAGCACCATCAAGCGCGCGCGCACCCACGGTTTCCGTGCCCGTATGGCCACCAAGAACGGCCGCGCTGTTCTGTCGCGTCGTCGTGCCAAAGGCCGTAAGCGTCTGGCAATTTGATTTTTCGGCACAGGTGGTGAGTCAGGACTTCAGTCGGGATAAGCGACTGCTTACACCCCGGCATTTCAAAGCAGTCTTCGACTCCCCAACCGGCAAGGTTCCAGGGAAAAGCCTGCTCATCCTTGCCCGCGAGAACGGCCTCGATCATCCACGCCTCGGCCTGGTGATCGGCAAGAAGAGCGTCAAGCTCGCCGTTCAACGCAACCGCCTTAAACGCCTGATGCGCGACTCATTCCGTCTGAACCAGCAAAGTCTGGCCGGGCTGGATATCGTGATCGTCGCGCGCAAGGGGTTGGGTGAGATAGAAAACCCAGAATTGCACCAACACTTTGGCAAACTCTGGAAGCGCCTGGCCCGCAGTCGGCCCTCTCCAGCGGTACCTGCCGATTCCGCACGGGTAGACAGTCACAATGCGTAAACTGGCCCTCGTTCCGATCCAGTTCTACCGTTACGCCATTAGTCCTCTGATGGCCAGTCACTGTCGTTTCTACCCCAGTTGCTCCTGTTACGCGTATGAAGCCATAGAAAACCATGGCCTCTTGCGTGGCGGGTGGCTTGCCGTTCGTCGCCTGGGTCGTTGTCATCCGTGGAATGATGGCGGTTTCGATCCCGTCCCGCCTGCTCCTTCCTCCCGAACTTCTTCGATAGCCGAGTAATCATGGATATTAAACGCACGATCCTGATCGTCGCCCTGGCAATCGTGTCCTACGTTCTGGTCCTCAAGTGGAACCAGGACTATGGTCAGGCAGCCCTGCCGACTCAGCATACTGCTGCCAGCAACGCTGCACCGGCTCTGCCGGACACCGTGCCGGCCGGCAATAACGGCGCCAGCGCCGATGTGCCGAGCGCCAATGCCGAAGCCAGCCCCGCTGAAATCGCGCCAGTCGCGCTCAGCAAGGACCTGATCCGGGTCAAGACCGATGTCCTGGACCTGGCTATCGACCCGGTCGGCGGTGACATCGTCCAGCTGACCTTGCCCAAGTACCCACGCCGTCAGGATCATCCGGACATCGCCTTCCAGTTGTTCGACAACGGCGGCGAGCGTGTCTATCTGGCGCAGAGCGGCCTGACCGGCGCGAATGGCCCGGACGCCCGTTCGAGCGGTCGTCCCCTGTACGCTGCCGACCAGAAGAGCTTCCAGCTGACCGACGGTCAGGACCAATTGGTGGTCGACCTCAAGTTCAGCGATAACGGCGTCAACTACATCAAGCGCTTCAGCTTCAAGCGCGGTGAGTACGACCTGACCGTCAGCTACCTGATCGACAACCAGAGCGGTGCAGCCTGGACCGGCAACATGTTTGCCCAGCTCAAGCGTGACGCCAGCTCCGATCCTTCCTCGAGCACCGCGACCGGTACCGCGACTTACCTGGGCGCTGCCCTGTGGACAAGTTCGGAGCCGTACAAGAAGGTGTCGATGAAGGACATCGACAAAGGTAATTTGAAAGAAAATGTGTCTGGCGGCTGGGTAGCATGGCTGCAGCACTACTTCGTGACCGCATGGATTCCGGCCAAGTCGGACAACAACGTGGTCCAGACCCGCAAGGACAGCCAGGGCAACTACATCATCGGCTACACCGGCCCGGCGCTGAACGTTCCTGCCGGCGGCAAGGTCGAGACCAGCGCCGTGCTGTATGCAGGTCCGAAGATCCAGTCCAAGCTCAAAGAGTTGTCCCCAGGCCTGGAGCTGACCGTCGACTACGGCTTCCTGTGGTTCATCGCTCAGCCGATCTTCTGGCTGCTGCAACATATCCACAGCCTGCTGGGTAACTGGGGCTGGTCGATCATCGTTCTGACCATGCTCATCAAGGGTCTGTTCTTCCCGCTGTCGGCTGCCAGCTACCGCTCGATGGCGCGCATGCGTGCCGTGGCGCCGAAACTGGCCCAGCTCAAGGAACGCTTCGGTGACGATCGCCAGAAGATGTCCCAGGCGATGATGGAGCTGTACAAGAAAGAGAAGATCAACCCGCTGGGCGGCTGCCTGCCGATCCTGGTGCAGATGCCGGTGTTCCTGGCCCTGTACTGGGTACTGCTGGAAAGCGTCGAGATGCGCCAGGCCCCTTGGATGCTGTGGATTACCGACCTGTCGATCAAGGATCCATTCTTCATCCTGCCGATCATCATGGGCGCCACCATGTTCATCCAGCAGCGTCTGAACCCGACCCCACCGGATCCGATGCAGGCGAAGGTCATGAAAATGATGCCAATCATCTTCACCTTCTTCTTCCTGTGGTTCCCGGCAGGTCTGGTGCTGTACTGGGTTGTGAACAACTGCCTGTCGATCACTCAGCAGTGGTACATCACCCGCCGTATCGAAGCAGCCACGAAAAAAGCGGCTGCTTGACAGGTTGACCCGTTAGCCTGTGAATAAAAACGCCCCTTCGTGGGGCGTTTTTGCTATCCGTCGTTTTGTCGTAGAGGCTGTCGAGCATGAACACCGTGCGTGAAACCATTGCCGCCATCGCCACCGCCCAGGGCCGCGGTGGCGTCGGTATCGTCCGCTTGTCCGGGCCACTGGCCAGCCAGGCCGGGCAGGCCATCACCGGCCGCACACTGACTCCGCGCCATGCCCACTACGGGCCATTTCGTGCCGACGGTGGTTTGGTCCTGGATGAAGGCATTGCGCTGTTCTTCCCTGGCCCCAACTCGTTCACTGGTGAAGACGTCCTGGAACTGCAGGGGCATGGAGGGCCGGTGGTGCTCGACATGCTGTTGCAGCGCTGTGTCGAGTTGGGTTGTCGTCTCGCCCGTCCTGGCGAGTTCAGCGAGCGGGCGTTCCTCAACGATAAACTCGACCTGGCCCAGGCCGAAGCGATCGCCGACCTGATCGAAGCCAGTTCCACCCAAGCCGCACGCAATGCGTTGCGCTCGCTGCAGGGGGCGTTTTCCAAGCGGGTGCATGCATTGACCGAAGCGCTGATCGCCCTGCGCATCTACGTTGAAGCGGCGATCGACTTCCCGGAGGAGGAAATCGACTTTCTCGCCGATGGCCATGTGCTGAAGATGCTGGAAGCCGTCCGGGACGACTTGTCCACAGTTCAGCGTGAGGCGGGGCAGGGGGCGTTGCTGCGTGACGGCATGACGGTGGTGATTGCAGGCCGTCCGAATGCCGGCAAGTCGAGCCTGCTGAACCAATTGGCCGGACGCGAGGCGGCGATCGTCACCGACATCGCTGGCACCACCCGGGACATCCTGCGCGAACATATCCACATCGATGGCATGCCGTTGCACGTGGTGGATACCGCAGGTCTGCGCGACACCGACGATCATGTGGAAAAGATTGGCGTGGAACGCGCACTCAAGGCGATTGGCGAGGCAGACCGGGTACTGCTGGTGGTGGATTCCACTGCGCCCGAGGCCAACGATCCGTTCGCCTTGTGGCCGGAGTTCCTCGATCAGCGGCCGGACCCTGCAAAAGTCACGCTGATTCGCAACAAGGCCGACCTGAGCGGCGAGAGCGTCGGTATCGAGCAGAGTGATGATGGCCACGTGACGATCACCCTCAGTGCGAAGGGCGACGCTACAGGCCTGGATCTGCTGCGTGATCACCTCAAGGCCTGCATGGGTTACGAACAGACTGCGGAAAGCAGCTTCAGTGCGCGCAGGCGGCATCTGGATGCACTGCGCCAGGCCAGCGCCCACCTCGATCATGGTCATGCCCAACTGACGCTCGCTGGTGCCGGTGAGTTGCTGGCAGAGGACCTGCGCCATGCTCAACAGGCCCTGGGAGAGATCACCGGCGCATTCAGCTCGGATGACTTGTTGGGAAGGATCTTCTCGAGCTTCTGTATCGGTAAATAATCCACAGCTCAGTAACACCAAGGCCGCTCCAGCCAGGAGCGGCTTTTTTTTGCCTGTCAGAAACGTGGGCTTGCCCGCGAATCGATTACCCACTGTAGATCTCATCCACAGACCGAAAACCATCACCAGAAGCCCTGTGGAAAACTGGCCTTCAGGTCCGTTGATAACCAGGCTTTTTTTCTGAGGACAATCCCGCCTGTGGGTAACACGTACTTTAATCCACAGGTTAAACGCCGTTATCCAGAACCCTCAACCCCCCTTCGACACAGGGTTATGATTCTCTGAAGGCGGCATGGATACTGGCCTCAATTCACTTATCCACATGTGGATAGCCGCCTAAGAATAAACATAAAAACAAAGCTTTTATAAATTTTTCCTTTTTGATTTCTATTGCCGCCATTCATCCACAGACTGGTCAAAATTTGCTCAGACGGTTTCACTAGAGCGGGTGAAGTCCCTATACTTGTCGGCTTACCTTCTCTATTCGCAAAACAGGCACGAGGTGCGTGGTGGATTTCCCTTCCCGTTTTGAAGTGATCGTCATCGGCGGCGGCCATGCCGGTACCGAGGCTGCGCTTGCGTCCGCACGCATGGGTGTGAAAACCCTGCTGCTGACCCATAACGTGGAAACCCTCGGTCACATGAGTTGCAACCCGGCCATCGGTGGTATCGGCAAGAGCCACCTGGTCAAGGAAATCGATGCACTCGGCGGCGCCATGGCGCTTGCCACCGACAAGAGCGGCATCCAGTTCCGCATCCTGAACAACCGCAAGGGCCCGGCTGTGCGCGCCACTCGTGCACAGGCCGACCGCGCCATCTACAAGGCCGTGGTCCGCGAGATCCTGGAAAACCAGCCGAACCTGTGGATATTCCAACAGTCCTGCGATGACCTGATCGTCGAGCAGGACCAGGTCAAGGGCGTGGTGACACAGATGGGCCTGCGCTTCTTCGCCGACTCTGTGGTGCTGACTACCGGCACCTTCCTCGGTGGACTTATCCACATCGGCCTGCAGAACTACTCCGGTGGTCGCGCCGGTGATCCTCCCGCCATTGCCCTGGCTCATCGTCTGCGTGAACTGCCGCTGCGCGTTGGCCGTTTGAAAACCGGCACGCCGCCCCGTATCGATGGCCGCTCGGTAGACTTCTCGGTGATGGGCGAACAACCCGGCGATACCCCGATCCCGGTGATGTCGTTCATGGGCAATGCGCAGATGCACCCGCGCCAGGTCAGCTGCTGGATTACCCACACCAACGCCCGCACCCACGAGATCATCGCCTCAAACCTCGACCGCTCGCCGATGTACTCCGGTGTGATCGAAGGCATCGGCCCGCGCTACTGCCCGTCGATCGAGGACAAGATCCATCGCTTCGCCGACAAGGAAAGCCATCAGGTATTCATCGAGCCGGAAGGCCTGAATACCCATGAGCTGTATCCCAACGGCATCTCGACTTCGCTGCCATTCGATGTGCAGTTGCAGATCGTCCGTTCGATCCGCGGCATGGAGAACGCGCACATCGTGCGTCCGGGTTACGCCATCGAGTACGACTACTTCGACCCGCGTGACCTCAAGTACAGTCTCGAGACCAAGGTCATCGGCGGCCTGTTCTTCGCTGGCCAGATCAACGGCACCACCGGCTACGAAGAAGCCGGCGCCCAGGGCCTGCTGGCCGGTACCAACGCCGCACTGCGTGCGCAGGGCCGCGAAAGCTGGTGCCCGCGCCGTGACGAGGCGTACATCGGCGTACTGGTCGACGACCTGATTACCCTGGGCACCCAGGAGCCTTACCGCATGTTCACCTCGCGTGCCGAATACCGGCTGATCCTGCGCGAAGACAACGCTGATCTGCGCCTGACCGAGAAAGGCCGCGAGCTGGGGTTGGTCGACGATGAGCGCTGGGCCGCCTTCACCGCCAAGCGCGAAGGCATCGAGCGCGAGGAACAGCGCATGAAGAGCACCTGGATCCGCCCGGGCACGCCGCAAGGCCAAGCCGTTGTGGATAAGTTCGGTACACCGCTGGCCCACGAGTACAACCTGCTCAACCTGCTGGCGCGCCCCGAGATCGACTACGCCGGGCTGATCGAAGCCACGGGCGGTGATGTCATCGATCCCCAGGTGGCCGAACAGGTCGAGATCAAGACCAAGTACGCCGGCTACATCGATCGCCAGCAGGACGAGATCGCCCGTCTGCGCGCCAGCGAAGACACTCGCCTGCCTGTGGATATCGACTACGCTGGCATTTCCGGGTTGTCCAAGGAAATCCAGAGCAAGCTCGGCCAGACCCGTCCGGAAACCCTCGGCCAGGCTTCCCGTATTCCCGGCGTTACCCCGGCGGCAATTTCTCTGTTGCTGATTCACCTGAAAAAACGCGGCGCTGGCCGCGAATTGGAGCAAAGCGCTTGAGTTCCCTGGTCACCCCGCAACATGCCGAAGAGTTGTCCACAGGTGCGCGCCAGCTCGGAGTCGAGCTGAGTGCGCAGCAGCACGAACTGCTGCTTGGGTACCTGGCCCTGTTGATCAAATGGAACAAGGCCTACAACCTGACCGCAGTGCGCGATCCGGACGAGATGGTATCGCGTCATCTGCTCGACAGCCTCAGCGTCATGCCGTTTATCCACAGCGACACGCAACGCTGGCTGGATGTTGGCAGCGGCGGCGGCATGCCGGGTATCCCGCTGGCTATCCTGCATCCGCACAAGCAGGTGACGGTACTGGACAGCAACGGCAAGAAGACCCGCTTCCTGACGCAGGTGAAGATGGAGCTGAAACTCGACAACCTGACGGTTATCCACAGCCGTGTGGAAGAGGTTCAGCCCGAGCAACCGTTCTGCGGCATCATCTCCCGGGCGTTCAGCAGCATGGAGAATTTCACCAACTGGACCCGCCATCTGGGTGACGCCCGTACGCAATGGCTTGCAATGAAGGGGCTGCATCCTGCCGATGAACTGGTAGCATTGCCCGCAGACTTCACAGTGGAAAGCGAGCAGGCCCTGACCGTTCCAGGTTGCCAGGGCCAGCGCCATCTGCTGATACTGCGCCGCAAGGCTTGACTGGGAACACACGCAACAATGGCTAAGGTATTCGCAATCGCGAACCAGAAGGGTGGTGTCGGCAAGACCACCACCTGCATCAATCTCGCCGCATCGCTGGCCGCGACCAAGCGTCGCGTGCTGCTGATCGACCTCGATCCACAGGGCAATGCCACCATGGGCAGCGGTGTGGACAAGCACGAGCTCGAGCACTCGGTGTACGACCTGTTGATCGGGGAATGCGACCTGGCCCAGGCCATGCAGTACTCCGAGCACGGCGGCTTCCAGCTGTTGCCCGCCAACCGTGACCTCACCGCCGCAGAGGTGGTGCTGCTGGAAATGCAGATGAAGGAGAGCCGCCTGCGCAACGCGCTGGCGCCTATCCGCGACAACTACGACTACATCCTCATCGACTGCCCGCCTTCGTTGTCGATGCTGACGCTGAACGCCTTGGTCGCTTCCGATGGCGTGATCATCCCCATGCAGTGCGAGTACTACGCGCTGGAAGGCCTGAGCGACCTTGTGGATAACATCAAGCGCATCGCTGCCCGGTTGAACCCGGAGCTGAAGATCGAAGGCCTGCTGCGGACCATGTACGACCCGCGCCTGAGCCTGAACAACGATGTTTCGGCCCAGCTCAAGGAGCATTTCGGCGATCAGCTCTACGACACCGTGATACCGCGCAACATTCGCCTGGCCGAGGCTCCGAGCTTCGGTATGCCGGCGCTGGCCTACGACAAGCAATCACGTGGTGCGCTCGCCTACCTGGCCCTGGCTGGGGAACTGGTGCGCCGTCAGCGCCGTCAATCCCGCACTGCACAAACAACTTAAGGAATCCGCATGGCCATCAAGAAACGCGGTCTCGGACGTGGGTTGGATGCACTGCTCAGTGGTCCTTCCGTCAGCGCGCTCGAAGAGCAGGCTGTCACGGTCGACCAGAAGGAACTGCAGCGCCTGCCGGTCGAACTGATCCAGCGTGGCAAGTACCAACCTCGCCGTGACATGGACCCGGAGGCGCTGGAGGAGCTGGCGCATTCGATCCGCAATCATGGCGTGATGCAGCCGATCGTGGTTCGCCCGATTGGCGAAGGCCGCTACGAAATCATCGCCGGTGAGCGTCGCTGGCGCGCCACCCAGCAGGCAGGCCTGGACACTATCCCGGCCATGGTCCGCGAGGTGCCGGACGAAGCCGCCATCGCCATGGCGCTGATCGAAAACATCCAGCGCGAGGATCTCAACCCGCTGGAAGAAGCCCTTGCCCTGCAGCGGTTGCAGCAGGAGTTCGAGCTGACCCAGCAACAGGTGGCCGATGCCGTGGGCAAGTCGCGTGTCACCGTGGCCAACCTGCTGCGCCTGATCAGCCTTCCTGAGGCGATCAAGACCATGCTCGCCCACGGCGACCTGGAAATGGGCCATGCGCGCGCCTTGCTGGGGCTCGAGGAGAGCCGGCAGGAAGAAGGGGCGCGACATGTTGTCGCACGAGGCCTCACCGTGCGCCAAACCGAGGCACTGGTCCGTCAGTGGCTCAACGGCAAGCCTGAGCCGGTGGAATCGAGCAAACCTGATCCGGATATCGCCCGGCTGGAACAGCGGCTGGCAGAGCGCCTGGGCTCATCGGTGCAGATTCGCCATGGCGACAAGGGCAAGGGCCAGCTGGTCATCCGCTACAACTCCCTCGACGAGCTTCAGGGTGTACTTGCTCACATCCGCTGAAACAATTCCCGTTGTAGCGCGCAGTCGGAAATCACTACCCAAGAGTTGAATAGGGGTTAATCCACCCCTATACTCTGCGCGCATTTTGTCGGCACAAATTATGCCAAGTCATAGCTGACTGGGCAGTCGACTTTCGAGGAGCAGTTTTGATGGAAATCCGCACGCCAAACCGCCTGCCTTTCCATCGCTGGGCGGTTTTCCCGGTACTGCTGGCTCAATTTGGGGTGTTATTGCTGGCAACGTTGGTGTTGTGGCAGTGGCAGGGCAAGGTCAGCGGTTATTCGGGCCTCTGTGGAGGTTTGATCGGCTGGCTGCCCAACGTGTATTTCGCCTGGAAGGCTTTTCGCTTCAGCGGAGCCCGGGCGGCGCAGGCCATCGTCAAGTCGTTCTACGCAGGCGAGGCAGGCAAATTGATTTTGACGGCAGTGCTGTTCGCACTGACCTTTGCAGGAGTGAAGCCACTGGCGCCGTTAGCAGTATTCGGCGTCTTCCTGCTGACTCTCACGGTCAGCTGGTTCGCGCCACTGCTGATGAATAAAAGACTTTCGAGACCTTAGGGCGTTTGAGGCAACCATGGCAGCAGAAACCGCTTCGGGCTATATCCAGCACCACTTGCAGAACCTGACCTACGGTCAACTACCAGACGGCAGCTGGGGCCTGGCCCATTCGGCTGCCGAAGCCAAGGCAATGGGCTTCTGGGCATTCCACCTGGACACCCTGGGCTGGTCCGTTGCACTGGGTCTGATCTTCCTGTTCATCTTCCGCATGGCGGCCAAGAAGGCGACCTCCGGTCAGCCCGGTGCCCTGCAGAACTTCGTCGAAGTACTGGTCGACTTCGTTCACGGCAGCGTGAAGGACTCGTTCCACGGTCGTAGCCCGGTCATCGCACCGCTGGCCCTGACCATCTTCGTCTGGGTGTTCCTGATGAACGCCATCGACCTGGTACCGGTCGACTGGATTCCGCAGCTGGCGATCCTGATCTCGGGCGATCCGCACATTCCGTTCCGTGCTGTATCGACCACCGACCCGAACGCCACCCTGGGCATGGCCCTGAGCGTGTTCGCGCTGATCATCTTCTACAGCATCAAGGTCAAGGGCATCGGCGGCTTCATCGGCGAGCTCACGCTCCACCCGTTCGGTAGCAAGAACATCTTCGTGCAGATCCTGCTGATCCCGGTGAACTTCCTGCTGGAATTCGTCACCCTGATCGCCAAACCGATCTCCCTGGCACTGCGACTGTTCGGCAACATGTATGCCGGCGAGCTGGTGTTCATCCTGATCGCCGTGATGTTCGGCACCGGCATCCTCTGGCTGAGCGGCCTGGGTGTGGTGCTGCAGTGGGCGTGGGCCGTGTTCCACATCCTGATCATCACTCTGCAAGCATTCATCTTCATGATGCTCACCATCGTCTACCTGTCGATGGCGCACGAAGATAACCATTAAGACCGCCTGGCGTGTCTGATAGTCTTCCCCGCCTGTTCGGGGGGAAGACTGAAAAAGTCCGCAAGGGCAGTTGTTTCAAACGATTTGTTTTACCGCTTCAATTAAAAAACCTAACCAATACGACGTAAAAGTCGGGAGGAAAGATGGAAACTGTAGTTGGTCTGACCGCTATCGCTGTTGCTCTGCTGATCGGCCTGGGTGCTCTGGGTACCGCCATTGGTTTCGGCCTGCTGGGCGGCAAGTTCCTGGAAGGCGCTGCTCGTCAGCCTGAGATGGTTCCGATGCTGCAGGTCAAAATGTTCATCGTTGCCGGTCTGCTCGACGCCGTAACCATGATCGGTGTTGGTATCGCTCTGTTCTTCACCTTCGCGAATCCCTTCGTTGGTCAGATCGCCGGCTAATCACTCGTTCCTACGAGTTGATTGGTGTGATGGACAAAGACCGAGCGAGGTGTTGGCGTGAACATTAATGCAACCCTGATTGGCCAATCCGTTGCTTTTCTGATTTTTGTGCTGTTCTGCATGAAGTATGTATGGCCTCCGGTCATCACTGCTCTGCACGAGCGCCAAAAGAAGATTGCCGACGGCTTGGACGCTGCCAACCGCGCAGCTCGCGACCTGGAGCTGGCCCAAGAGAAAGCGGGTCAGCAACTGCGTGAAGCAAAAGCACAGGCAGCCGAAATCATTGAGCAAAGCAAGAAACGCGCTGCTCAGCTTGTCGAGGAAGCCCGTGATCAGGCTCGCGTCGAAGCTGACCGTGTGAAGGCTCAGGCTCAAGCCGAGATCGAACAGGAACTCAACAGCATCAAAGACGCCCTGCGTGCCCAAGTGGGTGCCCTGGCCGTTGGCGGCGCTGAAAAGATCCTTGGCGCCACAATCGATCAAAACGCGCATGCGGAGCTGGTTAACAAACTGGCCGCTGAAATTTAAGCGAGGGCGATCATGGCAGAACTGACCACGTTGGCCCGACCTTACGCTAAGGCAGCTTTCGAGCACGCCCAGGCCCAGCAGCAACTGGCCAATTGGTCAGCCATGCTCGGCCTGGCTGCTGCGGTGTCGGAAGACGGCACCATGCAGCGCCTGCTCAAGGCCCCGCAACTGACTAGCGCAGAAAAGGCCGCCGCATTCATTGAAGTGTGCGGTGACAAGTTCGATGTACAGGCACAGAATTTCATTCATGTTGCCGCGGAAAACGACCGTCTCCTGCTTCTGCCGGAGATCGCCGCTCTGTTCGACCTGTACAAGGCCGAGCAAGAGAAATCCGTGGACGTGGAAGTCACCAGTGCTTTTGCGTTGAACCAAGAACAGCAAGACAAACTCGCCAAGGTTCTCAGTGCACGGCTCAGCCGGGAAGTGCGCCTGCACGCGTCGGAGGATGCCAGCCTGATCGGCGGCGTCGTCATCCGCGCCGGCGACCTGGTAATCGATGGCTCGGTTCGCGGCAAGATCGCGAAACTGGCCGAAGCATTGAAATCTTGAGTTTGAAGGGGCAGCAGAGCAATGCAGCAACTCAATCCTTCCGAAATTAGTGAAATCATCAAGGGTCGCATCGAGAAACTCGATGTCGGCTCCCAAGCCCGTAACGAAGGTACCGTTGTTTCGGTATCCGACGGTATCGTGCGGATCCACGGTCTGGCCGACGTCATGTACGGCGAAATGATCGAGTTCCCTGGCAGCGTATTCGGCATGGCACTGAACCTGGAGCAAGACTCCGTAGGTGCAGTGATCCTGGGTGCCTATGACACCCTCGCCGAAGGCATGAGCGCCAAGTGCACCGGCCGCATCCTGGAAGTTCCGGTTGGTAAGGAACTGCTGGGTCGCGTCGTTGACGCACTGGGCAACCCGATCGACGGTAAAGGTCCTCTGGGCAACACTCAGACCGACGCGGTCGAGAAAGTGGCTCCAGGCGTGATCTGGCGTAAGTCGGTAGACCAGCCTGTACAGACTGGCTACAAGTCCGTCGACGCCATGATCCCAGTCGGCCGTGGCCAGCGTGAGCTGATCATCGGTGACCGCCAGATCGGCAAGACCGCCATGGCCATCGACGCCATCATCAACCAGAAAGACTCCGGTATTTTCTGTGTTTATGTTGCTGTCGGCCAAAAGCGTTCCACCGTTGCCAACATCGTTCGCAAGCTGGAAGAAGCCGGCGCCCTGGCCAACACCATCGTGGTCGTTGCCAGTGCTTCGGAATCCGCCGCACTGCAGTTCCTGGCGCCATACGCCGGCTGCACCATGGGCGAGTTCTTCCGTGACCGCGGTGAAGACGCCCTGATCGTCTACGATGACCTGTCCAAGCAGGCTGTTGCCTACCGTCAGATCTCCCTGCTGCTGCGCCGTCCACCAGGACGTGAAGCGTACCCAGGCGACGTGTTCTATCTCCACTCCCGTCTGCTGGAGCGTGCATCGCGCGTTTCGGAAGAGTATGTCGAGAAGTTCACCAACGGCGCAGTGACTGGCAAGACCGGTTCCCTGACCGCCCTGCCGATCATCGAAACCCAGGCTGGCGACGTTTCCGCGTTCGTTCCGACCAACGTGATCTCGATCACCGACGGTCAGATCTTCCTGGAATCGGCCATGTTCAACTCGGGCATCCGTCCTGCAGTGAACGCCGGTGTTTCGGTATCCCGTGTAGGTGGTGCCGCTCAGACCAAGATCATCAAGAAGCTGTCCGGCGGTATCCGTACCGCACTGGCTCAGTACCGTGAACTGGCTGCATTCGCCCAGTTCGCTTCGGATCTGGACGAGGCTACCCGCAAGCAGCTGGAGCATGGTCAGCGCGTTACCGAGCTGATGAAGCAGAAGCAGTACGCGCCAATGTCGATCGCCGACATGGCCCTGTCGCTGTACGCCGCTGAGCGTGGTTTCCTGACTGACGTAGAAGTCTCCAAGGTCGGCAGCTTCGAGCAAGCGCTGATCGCCTACTTCCACCGTGATCACGCCGAGCTGTTGGCCAAGATCAACGTGAAAGGTGACTTCAACGACGAAATCGACGCTGGCATGAAAGCCGGTATCGAGAAGTTCAAGGCCACCCAGACCTGGTAAGCCGCAGCGGGGGCTCCGGCCCCCGCTTGCTAACCTGATAGGTGATACATGGCAGGCGCAAAAGAGATTCGCAGTAAGATTGCGAGCATCAAAAGCACGCAAAAAATTACCAGCGCCATGGAGAAAGTGGCGGTCAGCAAAATGCGCAAGGCACAAATGCGCATGGCTGCTAGCCGTCCTTACGCGGAGCGTATCCGCCAGGTGATCGGTCATCTGGCCAACGCCAACCCGGAATACCGCCACCCGTTCATGATCGAGCGCCCTGTAAAGCGTGCCGGTTATATCGTGGTGAGCAGTGACCGTGGTCTGTGCGGTGGCTTGAATACCAACCTGTTCAAGGCCCTGGTCAAGGACATGAGCGCAAACCGCGAACAGGGCGTGGAAATCGACCTGTGCGTGATCGGCAGCAAGGGTGCGACTTTCTTCCGCATCTTTGGCGGCAACGTCGTAGCCGCGATCAGCCACCTGGGCGAAGAGCCATCGATCAACGATCTGATCGGCTCCGTCAAAGTGATGCTGGACGCCTACCTCGATGGCCGTATCGATCGCCTCTCGGTGGTTTCGAACAAGTTCATCAACACCATGACCCAAAAACCGACGGTCGAGCAATTGGTACCGTTGGTGGCAACCCCGGATCAGGATCTCAAGCATCACTGGGATTACCTGTACGAACCCGACGCAAAAGAGCTGCTGGACGGCTTGATGGTGCGTTACGTGGAGTCGCAGGTGTACCAGGCGGTGGTCGAGAACAACGCTGCTGAACAAGCGGCCCGGATGATCGCCATGAAGAACGCCACAGACAACGCCGGTGATTTGATCAAAGAGCTGCAATTGATCTACAACAAGGCGCGTCAGGCTGCGATCACCCAGGAGATCTCGGAAATCGTCGGCGGCGCTGCCGCGGTTTAACGGTTCAAAAATTCAGAGGATCCAGCTATGAGTAGCGGACGTATCGTTCAAATCATCGGCGCCGTCATCGACGTGGAATTCCCACGTGACGTCGTGCCGAGTGTTTACAACGCGCTGAAAGTACAAGGCGCGGAAACCACCCTGGAAGTTCAGCAGCAGCTGGGCGACGGCGTGGTTCGTACCATTGCGATGGGCTCGACCGAAGGCCTGAAGCGCGGTCTGGACGTCGTCGATACCGGCGCGGCCATCTCCGTTCCAGTTGGTAAGGCCACTCTGGGCCGTATCATGGACGTCCTCGGCAACCCGATCGACGAAGCCGGCCCGATCGGCGAAGAAGAGCGTCGCGGTATCCACCAGCCAGCGCCTTCCTTCGCTGACCAGGCAGGCGGCAACGACCTGCTGGAAACCGGCATCAAGGTTATCGACCTGGTTTGCCCGTTCGCCAAGGGTGGTAAGGTTGGTCTGTTCGGTGGTGCCGGTGTCGGCAAGACCGTAAACATGATGGAACTGATCCGTAACATCGCCATGGAACACAGCGGTTACTCCGTGTTCGCTGGTGTGGGTGAGCGTACTCGTGAGGGTAACGACTTCTACCACGAGATGAAGGACTCCAACGTTCTCGACAAGGTAGCGCTGGTCTACGGTCAGATGAACGAGCCACCAGGAAACCGTCTGCGCGTTGCGCTGACCGGCCTGACCATGGCTGAGAAGTTCCGTGACGAAGGTAACGACGTTCTGCTGTTCGTCGACAACATCTATCGTTACACCCTGGCCGGTACTGAAGTATCCGCACTGCTGGGCCGTATGCCTTCGGCAGTAGGTTACCAGCCGACCCTGGCTGAAGAGATGGGCGTTCTGCAAGAGCGCATCACTTCGACCAAGGAAGGTTCGATCACCTCCGTTCAGGCCGTATACGTACCTGCGGACGACCTGACCGACCCGTCGCCAGCGACCACCTTCGCCCACTTGGACGCCACCGTCGTTCTGTCCCGTGACATCGCCTCCCTGGGTATCTACCCAGCGGTCGACCCACTGGATTCGACTTCGCGCCAGCTGGACCCGAACGTGATCGGCACCGAGCACTACGAGACCGCTCGTGGCGTTCAGTATGTTCTGCAGCGCTACAAAGAGCTGAAGGACATCATCGCGATCCTGGGTATGGACGAACTGTCCGAAGCCGACAAGCAACTGGTTGCCCGCGCTCGTAAGATCCAGCGCTTCCTGTCGCAGCCGTTCTTCGTGGCCGAAGTCTTCACCGGCTCGCCAGGCAAGTACGTTCCGCTCAAGGACACCATCGCTGGCTTCAGCGGCATCCTCAAAGGTGACTACGACCACCTGCCAGAACAAGCGTTCTACATGGTCGGCAGCATCGACGAAGCGATCGAGAAAGCCAAGAAACTGTAATCCCGGCGCCCCGCAAGGGGCGCTAATCAGGTTGAGGCAAGCAGATGGCTATGACAGTCCATTGCGACATCGTCAGCGCAGAGGGAGAGATCTTCTCCGGCCTGGTCGAGATGGTAGTAGCGCACGGCAACCTGGGCGATCTGGGTATCGCTCCAGGCCACGCGCCGCTGATCACCAATCTCAAGCCGGGTCCGATCACGCTGACCAAGCAGGGTGGCACTCAAGAGGTGTTCTACATCTCCGGTGGCTTCCTCGAAGTGCAGCCGAACATGGTCAAGGTTCTCGCCGACACCGTGCAACGTGCTGCCGACCTGGACGAAGCTCAGGCTCAGGAAGCCCTCAAGGCTGCCGAGAACGCGCTGAACACTAAAGGCTCGGACTTCGACTACGGCGCTGCTGCCGCACGTCTGGCCGAGGCTGCAGCTCAGCTGCGTACTGTCCAGCAATTGCGCAAGGGCAAGTGATCCGGTCCTCCCGGTAACCTGCGTTGCGATTGAGTTAAAGGGTAGCCTCGGCTACCCTTTTTCTTTTCCGAATTTTCGCCTTCGGTCACATCCCTGACCGCCCAGGATTGGTAGCCAGTCAATGTCCCTCGATATCGTTATTCTCGCCGCAGGCCAAGGCACTCGCATGCGCTCCTCGCTGCCCAAGGTGCTGCACCCGGTTGCTGGTAATTCCATGCTTGGCCATGTTATCCACAGCGCGCGACAGTTGCAGCCAAAGGGCATCCATGTGGTCATCGGCCATGGTGCAGAGCTGGTGCGTGAACGCTTGGCGGCTGACGACCTGAATTTCGTCATGCAGGACAAGCAGCTTGGCACCGGCCATGCCGTCGCCCAGGCACTGCCGGCGATCACCGCCGATACCGTGCTGGTGCTCTATGGCGACGTGCCATTGATCGAGGTGGGCACGCTCGAGCGGCTTCTGGCCAAGGTCAATGAACAGCAACTCGGCCTGCTGACCGTCACCCTGCAGGATCCAACCGGTTACGGCCGCATCGTGCGTGATGCCCAAGGTCAGGTTGCGGCCATCGTCGAGCACAAGGACGCCAGTGATGCACAGCGAGCGATCAAGGAAGGCAACACGGGCATCCTCGCGATGCCGGCCGCGCGTCTGGCAGACTGGATGGGGCGTCTGTCCAACAACAACGCCCAGGGCGAGTACTACCTCACCGACGTGATCGCCATGGCCGTGGCCGATGGCCTGGTGGTTGCCACCGAACAGCCCCATGACGCGATGGAAGTGCAGGGCGCCAACGACCGTCTGCAACTGTCCGAGCTCGAGCGTCATTACCAGTTGCGCGAAGGACGCCGACTGATGGCCCAGGGCGTGACCCTGCGTGATCCCGCGCGCTTCGACGTGCGTGGCGAGGTGATCGTGGGGCGCGATGTGCTGATCGACATCAACGTCATTCTCGAAGGCAAGGTGGTCATCGAAGACGATGTGCAGATCGGCCCGAACTGCGTGATCAAGAACAGCACCCTGCGCAAGGGCGCCGTGATCAAGGCCAACAGCCACATCGAAGGTGCGGTGATGGGCGAGGGCAGCGATGCCGGCCCGTTCGCTCGCCTGCGCCCAGGCAGCGTACTGGAAGCCAAGGCCCATGTGGGTAACTTCGTCGAGCTGAAGAACGCCCGTCTGGGCGAAGGCGCCAAGGCCGGTCACCTGACTTATCTGGGCGACGCCGAGATCGGTGCGCGCACCAATATCGGCGCGGGTACCATCACCTGCAACTACGATGGCGCGAACAAGTTCAAGACCGTCCTAGGCGAAGATGTGTTCATCGGCTCGAACAACTCGCTGGTTGCGCCTGTGGAAATCAAGGATGGCGCCACCACTGCGGCGGGCTCGACCATCAACCAGTCGGTCGAAGCCGCTCAGTTGGCAGTAGCCCGCGCGCGTCAGCGCAACATCGATGGCTGGAAACGGCCAGAGAAGATCAAGAAAAGCTGAGTTATCCACAGACGTTTCGATCGAAAGCCGACTTATGTGAGTAAGTCGGCTTTTTTATTGCCGGACAAGCCCGCTCCCACAGGGAGTAGCGTTACCAGGTAAGTCTATTCGCTGCTTGACGAATCCTTCATCTTAGGTTTTGATTGCAACCATTATCTTTCGAACCGAAACTTACAAGCTCATGTCGAAACGAAATACCCCCCAGCGCCGCCACAATATCCTGGCCTTGCTCGCCGAGCAGGGCGAGGTGAGTGTGGACGCGTTGGCCAAGCGTTTCGAAACTTCGGAAGTGACCATCCGCAAGGATCTCGCCGCACTGGAAGCCAACGGCCTGCTGCTGCGTCGCTACGGCGGCGCGGTGCCCGTCCCGCAGGAGATGCTTGGCGAAGCCGCTCAGCCCGTTTCCAGCTACAAGAAAGCCATCGCCCGAGCCGCTGTCGGACGCATCCGTGAGCACGCACGCATCATCATCGACAGTGGCAGTACCACCGCCGCGATGATCCCGGAACTGGGCCGCCAGCCCGGTCTGGTCGTGATGACCAACTCCCTGAACGTGGCCCGTGCCATCAGCGAGCTGGAGCACGAACCGGTGCTGCTGATGACCGGCGGCACCTGGGACCCGCATTCCGAGTCGTTCCAGGGCCAGGTCGCCGAGCAGGTACTACGCTCATACGATTTCGACCAGTTGTTCATCGGTGCCGACGGCATCGACCTGAACCGCGGCACCACCACTTTCAACGAACTGCTCGGCCTGAGCCGGGTGATGGCGGAAGTGGCCCGGGAAGTGATCGTGATGGTCGAATCGGACAAGGTCGGACGCAAGATCCCCAACCTCGAGCTGCCCTGGAGCAGCGTTACCACCCTTATTACAGATGATCGCCTGCCCGCAGCGGCACGCGAACAGATTCAAGCCCGCGGCATCAACCTGATCTGCGCCGCGATCAGCCAGGAGCAATGACCATGTGTGGAATCGTCGGTGCAGTCGCCGAGCGCAATATCACCTCCATCCTCATCGAGGGCCTCAAGCGCCTGGAATACCGCGGTTACGACAGCGCGGGCCTGGCCGTCATCACCCAGCAGGGCGAGCTCGATCGTCGTCGCCGCATCGGCAAGGTGAGCGAGCTGGAAGCCGCGGTGACTGCCGAGCCGCTCAACGGTCACCTGGGCATCGCCCACACCCGTTGGGCAACCCACGGCGCGCCGACCGAGCACAATGCCCACCCGCACTTCTCCGGCCAGGAAGTGGCCGTGGTGCACAACGGCATCATCGAGAACCACGAGGAACTGCGTGAAGAGCTCAAGGGCCTGGGCTATGTATTCACCTCGCAGACCGACACCGAGGTGATCGTTCACCTGATCCACCACACCCTCAAGAGCATTCCCGACCTGACCGATGCGTTCAAGGCGGTGGTCAAGCGCCTGCACGGTGCCTATGGCTTGTCGGTGATCAGCGTCAAGCAGCCCGACCGCCTGGTGGCCGCGCGCAGCGGCAGCCCGTTGGTGATCGGTCTTGGCCATGGCGAGAACTTCCTCGCCTCCGACCAGTTGGCCCTGCGCCAGGTCACCGACCGTTTCATGTACCTGGAAGAAGGCGATATCGCCGAAATCCGCCGCGACCAGGTGAGCATCTGGGACCAGGCCGGCAGCAAGGTGCAACGCGAGACCGTGCAGTACCACGAAGGCGCCGAGGCGGCCGACAAGGGCGCCTATCGCCACTTCATGCTCAAGGAAATCCACGAGCAGCCGTCGGTGGTGCAGCGTACCCTCGAAGGCCGTCTGGGCAAGGATCACGTGATGGTCCAGGCGTTCGGTCCACAGGCTGCCGAGCTGTTCGCCAAGGTGCGCAATGTACAGATCGTCGCCTGCGGCACCAGCTATCATGCGGGCATGGTCGCCCGTTACTGGCTGGAAAGCCTGGCGGGTATTCCGTGCCAGGTCGAAGTCGCCAGTGAGTTCCGCTATCGCAAGGTGGTGGTGCAGCCGGACACCTTGTTCGTTTCCATCTCCCAGTCGGGCGAAACCGCCGACACCCTGGCCGCGCTGCGCAACGCCAAGGAGCTGGGTTTCCTTGGCAGCCTGGCGATCTGCAACGTTGGCATCAGCTCGCTGGTGCGTGAATCCGACCTGACCCTGCTGACCCTGGCCGGCCCGGAAATCGGCGTTGCTTCGACCAAGGCCTTCACCACCCAGCTGGTCTCGCTGATGCTGCTGACCCTCGCCCTGGGTCAGGTACGCGGTAGCCTCGAAGCGGGCGTCGAAGCCGAGCTGGTCGAGGAACTGCGCCGCCTGCCGACGCGTCTGGGCGAAGCCCTGGCGATGGACAGCGTGGTCGAGAAGACCGCCGAACTGTTCGCCGACAAGCACCACACCCTGTTCCTCGGCCGTGGCGCCCAGTACCCGGTGGCGATGGAAGGTGCGCTCAAGCTCAAGGAGATCTCCTACATCCACGCCGAGGCGTACCCCGCTGGCGAGCTCAAGCACGGCCCGCTGGCGCTGGTCGATGCCGACATGCCGGTGGTCACTGTTGCGCCGAACAACGAGCTGCTGGAAAAGCTCAAGTCGAACCTGCAGGAAGTCCGCGCGCGTGGCGGCGAGCTGGTGGTGTTCGCCGATGAGCAGTCGGGCATGGGCAACGGCGAAGGCACCCACGTGATCAAGGTGCCGCACATCATCGATGCCTTGGCACCGATCCTGTACACCATCCCGCTGCAGCTGCTGTCGTACTACGTGGCCGTGCTCAAAGGCACTGACGTCGACCAGCCGCGTAACCTGGCCAAGTCGGTGACGGTGGAGTAAGCGGTTGCGCTGAGCAAAGGGTGTGGTTTTAGAGAATTAAAACTGTCGCAGGAGTCGATGAGGCCCAGCCTCTCGCCTCCTGCGAGGCTTCTCGGCCCCTTGCCCTTCTACCGACCTAGCCTCACCATCAACGAGCCGTTTCATGCTGTTGAGAATTCAACCCGATGAGTCGCTGCGGTCATTTGTGGAGCGAAATCTTTTTCTACAACGGCATACCCATGCGGTAGAAATTTTTGGGGTGAATCGCCCCTGGTTTCGTAGACACCTCCAAGCCTCATAATGAGGCCCAAATAGGAGGTGCCATGAGTCGTCAGCGTTACCCCGAA